>JAUMVQ010000320.1 GCA_030530085.1 Desulfovibrionaceae bacterium
AGGGGTGGGAAGTATGAGTCCTTCTCCCTGCCAGACCAGATCATCTGTACACGCAGCCATCTGGCAGGACATTGCAACTGGCATTCAGTTTCTTGCTTTTTCCTTATGCCTCTGTCATAGTCCTTTTCATCGGGACAGGCACGGTCTGTGCTCATACTGCCGTGTACCTGCCTTTTTGCCAGCAATAATAACGCTTCCCTTCTTGCAAGCCAGACAGGACGCCTATGACAGTTCAGTCTCAGGGCCAGGCTGCCTTACTACAGCCTGCCTTTAAAAGTATGCCTCAGGCACCTTGCTTTTTGTGTTCAGGGGCTGTTCTGTTTCTTTCTTCCGCCGCCAGGGCGGATTTTTTTTGCCCTGTCCTGCCTGCAGCTGTTTGTGAAGCGCGCAGCTTATAGTTTCGGCCATCAGCATTGTAACGGAGGGTCTTACGTGAACACTGATACGCAGCACGATGCGCAATATGCCTGGAAACACAAGGATCTGCTGGATGTAAGCCAGCTTGATAAGGACGATGTGCAGCATCTTCTCGATCTGGCTGTCAGCTTCCAGGAAATCAACAACCGCTCCGTCAAGAAAGTCCCCACGCTCAAGGGCAAGACTGTCATTCTCTTCTTTGCCGAGAACAGCACCAGGACCAAGACAAGCTTTGACGTGGCTGCCAAAAGGCTTTCAGCTGACACCTTTTCCTTAAGCAAGAGCGGCTCAAGCATCAACAAGGGTGAGACGCTCAAGGACACAGGGCTCACATTGCAGGCCATGCACCCAGACGTCATTGTCATCAGGCATTCCTCAAGCGGCGCAGCCGAATATCTCTCAAAGCTTTTGCCATGCAGCATTGTCAACGGCGGAGACGGCTGGCATGCCCATCCGACCCAGGCCCTGCTGGACAGCTATGCCCTGCGCACTGTCTGGGGGCCTGACTTCACCGGCAAGACCCTGCTCATCTTAGGCGACATAGAGCACAGCCGCGTGGCCCGCTCCAACCTCTATCTCCTCAATCTTCTAGGGGCCAAGGTGCGCCTCTGCTCGCCGCGCACCCTGCTGCCAAGGCAGTGCGGGCAGTGGGACTGCGAAGTCTATACAGATATAAACGAGGCATTGAAGGGCGTTGATGCCGTCATGTGCCTGAGGCTGCAGCTGGAACGCCAGGAAGCAGGCCTTCTGCCAGACTTAAGCGAGTATTCCAGGCGCTACTGCCTCACAAAAGAACGCCTGGCCCTTGCAAATCCCGGGGCCTATGTCCTGCATCCCGGGCCCATGAACAGGGGCTATGAAATAGCCGATGACGTGGCAGACAGCAAACAGTGCCTTGTCCTGGACCAGGTGTCTGCCGGCGTAGCCGTCAGGATGGCAGTGCTCTACCTGCTTGGCACGCGCAACGATCACCTGCCGGCTTAAGGCACACGTCCTTTTCACCGCCAACAATGCTGCATCATATATAAGGGATCACACCATGAAATTCTGTCTGGCCAATGCCAACTATCTTGAAGCCTGCGTGGACGTGCTTGTCGAGGA
>JAUMVQ010000068.1 GCA_030530085.1 Desulfovibrionaceae bacterium
CCAGTTCATAATAGCTGCGTAACCAGCATAAGCATAATCTGCCGTACTGCTTGTCATGGTCAGCTCATTGCTTTGAGTAGATGCTTTCTTGCCTCCATAATTAGCTTCAGCAAAACCGCCGTAAGCATAATTCATTTTGCTTTCTGTAACGGTTGATATATTTTTATTGGCTGTCACTGTAGCAGTAGTATTGCTACTACGTCCTTCAGCATAGCCGCCTACAAAGTATCTGTAATCATAGATGCTATCCCCTCTATTAACTACATTATTCAGCTTGGTAATGTTTGAATTTGCGTTAATTTCTCCGCCGCCAGCTGCCCAGCCTGTAATTAACTTGTCCTTGAACACGCCGCCAGTTATGTCCAGCTCGTTGCTGTTGGCCTGGGCATCTCCATGGTAATTTCTGGCCCATCCGCCTACTGTCTTAAAACCATTATCGCATATTTGAGCATCGTCTCCCAATACCCACTTGCCTTTGTTGCCATCTGCAACAGCCTTGACAGTACCGTTAGCGTTTGAATCTGCGTTCGCATTGCCAATAACAACGTCAAGCGTTTTAATACCAGTCAGAATAGTCATATTCAGCGTATTGCCAGACGCTGTAACTGAACCATTTCCCTTATCATACCTGGCTTCGCCGGCATAAATATACACAGATTTGTCTTTGTTAAAAGTAACGCCGTCATAAATTGTCACTGTATTGCCAGTGGCTTCTACAGATGAGTCTTCATTTGATTTATAATTATAAGCATATCCGCCTCGTATCGTAGCATAACCTGCTATCTGGACGCCATTGACAACCTCATCCTTGTTCTCATTGCCGATATAAACTTTGTTGTCGTTAGCTTTTGCTGATGTACTGTGTGTTGTGTCATCACTAGCATTGGAATAGCCACCGTATACATATACATATGAAGAGGCTTTTGTATGTTTTACAATTGTGCCATCCTTCAGGAACAGCTTGTTCTCATTTGTGGTAATGATTACATCTCCTCCATCATTGTTAATATATGCAAAACCGCCATACAATCTGTTGGTAATAGTAAGGCCGCTGCTCATTGTGCCAGTATTGTTGTTGACATAAACCCTGGCGTCAGAGCCTTCATAGGCATAACCAATATACACGTTCCCATAAGTTGCCGTAGCCTGCCCTTCCAGCGGCAATGTTACTTCGTTGTCTGAATCCGACCCAGACACAGCAGGAGTTCCCCAGTCAGCCGCCGCAGACAGCGTCGGCGCAGCAAGGGGAAAAGACAAAAGCAATGAAGCAAGGCATGCTGTTTTTCTGAATGTCATCCTGTTCTCCTTCCAGTTCACCCTTGTCTGATGATGCCTTCTGGCACCTCATCACACGGTCTGTCCTGCAAAGGCGAATAACAAATACAAACAGCCACGCTCACTCTTGTGTTTTCTCTGTCTGAGACAGCTGGCATGCAGGAGCAATACTCCGCCATGCGATACTGTCATCGGGAGAAGACTGAGACGATACAATTGAAGGCTTTTCCCAGGGCAGATCGGGAAAAATAATCCCGATCTTGGTCAAAAGGAAAAGGCGCATCAAGGCTGAAATTTTGGACAAACTGACTTACCATACGCGAAAAAAAAAAAAAAACGCAAGTATTATCACAATGTTATGAAAAGTTTCTGTACCGGAAATCCTTCCGGCAAAGAACGCAAAAAAGGCCCCGGTATCCCAGGGCCTGTGCCGGCTTCCAGCACCACGCATCCGGCTGCAGCCGGAGCTTCATAATGACTACAGATTATCCTCAACGCCCGAGCGGTATGGTCAGATCCATGGATGCCTTCCCGGGTCCCTGATAAGGCGCATCCCTTTTGTCCAGCCCCTTCTCATGCAGCCATGCTTCCAGCTGATCTGCCACCTGAATATTGTTGAGATCCGCAAAGGGCACATGCGTATTGCCCCTTATGCCAAGGTCAGGCAGGAACACAATGCGGGCATCACCCCCATGCCGGTTGACTGCTTCCACAAACTGCCTGCCCCTGATACTCGCTGCCCTCCATACTTCGGAGTTAAATACATCGCTGATATCCCTGGCGATATTGTCGCCATATACAATCAATATGGGCATCCGGGTCAGTTTTTCAAACTCTGCAACAGGAACTGTCGGCGTATCCATGGCAGTGACGTGGAGCTTGCCGCGGGGAATATCGTCCGGGATTTCGCCTTCAGGGAATACATAATGCCCTGGCTCATAGGCTACGACAGCCCTGACAAGATCGGGCTTTTCCATGGCCGTTGCCCAGCCGTACTGCCCGCTTCTTGAGTGCGTCATCAATATTGCCGGCCCTGTCCTCTCAAGGAGCTTTCCGGCGGTTTCAGCCAGGCTCTTCCTGTCAGGCTCCTTCCCTGTATCCGGTGTCTGCTGCCTGAAAAACTGGTCTATGGTATAGCCGTCAAGGGGCATCTGCACCTTGGGAAAGGCCACAGGCCCTGCCGGCGGAATCCACAGCCCCAGACGGAAGGCATCCCAGGCAGCACTCTCATAGAGGGCTGTAGGAGAGGCAGCCTCCCCGGCTTTGGCCATGGTGCGCCCGGCACGGCCGCGGTGCGGCTGGTCAATGATATACACGGGCCAGTCCCTGCGCGTAAGAATGGCCTGGTATCCTTCCCGCCCGTCCGGCGTGGACTCAAACGTCTTGCCGGACTGGCCTATGCCGTGCCACATGATAATGGGCAGGTTGCGCGATTCCTGGGGGATATAGTACTGGGCATAGCCATGGTCCCCGTGAAAGGTCACGCCGTTTTCCAGGGTCTTTACACTGCCCCCGAAAAAGAAGCTGCCCATGGTTTTCAGGACAATGGGCTTTTGCACCGTATCTTCTGCAGCCCAGGCTGTATTTTGAACGCCTGCTGCCGCTGTGCCTGCAATGACCAGGCTTCCTATCCACAAAAGCAGCGCTTTTTTGCTGCATCGTAAAATCGTCTTCATATACTCTCTCCTGCGTATTTTCACTGCATGGAAGATCTGCCAGAACGCTTACTTGCCCCTGGCAGCCAGGACAGCATCAAGGACCTTGAGGCTTACCTCTGCCCTTTCCCTGCCGGCTGCCTTTTCAATGAGGCCAAAAAGTGCCCGCAGCTGGTCCTCTTTAAGATCCATGTTCATGGCTGCATTGATGTGAAAGCGCTGCTGCCCTGCTGTTCCTGTCATGGCAGCAAGGGCTGACACAGTAGCCAGTTCCCTGCTCTGCCAGTCGAGGTTGTCACGATAAAAGATGTCGGCAAAAAGATGTTCCTTTAAAAAGTCATCCACAGCCGGAGCAAAGAGCTGGTATCCGGCCGCAGGCGGCACAGTGCCCTGCCCTGCAAGCCTGGCACGTGTTTCGGCACCATAGCGGTTGCGGTCCAGATCCTTGGGCATAGGGGCTGGTTCCCTGCCAGGATCGTCCTTTATGCCGTCCTTCTTTCTCTCGTCCAGCAGAGCCATAAGGGTGTGGATGGCGTTTAGGCTGCGTGGAAAGCCGGTGTAGGCATAGAGCTGCACCAGGATTTCCCTGGTCTCGCTGACAGTCAGCCCGGCATCAAGCCCCTGGGCCAGGGAGGTTTTAAGCTTGTCCAGCTCTCCTGTGGCTGTATAAGCAGAGATAAGGACAATGCTTTGCTGCTTTTCACTGAGCGGCTGGCCCTGTGCACCCGATGCGTCCGCTACACCCACCGCACCCTCAGCACCCGCTGCATAGGGCAGAAGGCACAGCAGAGCCAGGGACAGGACAAGCATTTTTGCTGTACTGAACATAGTTCACTCCTTGTCCTGGCGTTTTAGCGGGCATTGTACTGGCTGTCTGTGACTGCTTCCATCCAGTCCGTGCTTTTGCCATTTTTGACGCCGGTAATGGCAATATGGGTCATGGCTGTGTCAGGGGAAGCGCCATGCCAGTGCCTCACTGCAGGCGGGCACCACACTTCATCGCCTGGCTTTAGTACAGTCACCCTGCCGTCCTCTGTGCCGGTTAGCCCTGTGCCTGACACCACTATCAGATGCTGGCCTGCAACATGGGAATGCCAGAAAGTGCGGGCCCCAGGCTCAAAGGTGACATAGGCTGCTGTATATGGCGCATCCTCGTTAGCCTTGAAGATACGGTCTACGCGCACATTGCCGGTAAAGGTGCTGGCAGGCCCCTTAACGGAGGCATACGAGCCGGAAGGTGTTACGATCTGCCCTGCACCCTTGGTTTCTGCAGCAATTGCGGCAGATGACAGGCAGACACAGGCTGCGCCAAGCACTATGGGAAGGACGGGACGGAAGACAATAGTTTTGTTAAAAAGTTTCATATCAGTCTCCTGTAGGTTTGTTTCGTGAAAGGGATTTTGTCAGGATTTGTGCAGGCAGGCATAAAAAGATCACCTCGCCAAGGTATTGCATAAGAAAGGCTGCAGGACCTGCCGCTTGAGTTCCAAAGCCTTCAAGGAAAAGCATGCTGTCCAGAAGCCCGCTCTCCCAAAAGCAGAAGGCTCCGGCAAGAAAGGCTGCCAGCAGGACGGGATAACAAAAGCGTCCCAAGGCTTTTTCCAGCCACTTCCAGACAGCCCTGCCGTGCAGGCCAAGATGAAAGGCTGCCAGCACAAAGGTCCAGGCTGAGGCTGCATTGTGCAGGCTGCGTCCCCAGCTGGCCATGGGAAAAGGCGCAAAGGAAAAGACTTCTCCTGCCATGGCCAGGGATGAGGCTGCCAGCATGAGACTTGCTGCCATAAGGACTGTGTCGCTGACAAAGAGCAGGATGCGGGATCTGTTCCAGCGCCCCCTGAACAGGGAGCGGTACCAGCCGCCATTTACAATCTGGTGCACCAGAAGGAGTGCCAGGAACAAGGCGCCGCAGACACCATGCCTCATAAGCCCGCGCGTGACAGGGTAGCTCATCAGGAAGAGCAGAAGGATGAACAGCGCCACATCCACGCCATACCGGACCAGGCGACGCACGCTTTTTGCACTCATTTCAAAAGCCCGGCTGCACGCAGCCAGCTGTCTATGCGGGAGGAAAGGTCTCGTCCGCCCGAGTAATGGAACTCAAGGCCTTCTGCCACATAGGCGCCGGGGACAGCCTTGGCGAGATCCGACACGCTGTCGCCCCACACAGTGCCGCCGTGGCTGCTGAAGGGAATAACGATCTTGCCCCTGAAGTCGTATTCTTCCAGGAAGCTAAGCACTGGCATGGGCATGGTGGCCCACCAGGTGGGATACCCAAGCAGGACCACGTCGTACTTGTCCATGTTCTCAACGTGCCCTGCAAGCACAGGACGCACGCCGTTATTGAGATCCTTTTGCGATGCCTCGTAGATGTTGCCCCGGTAGGGATGCTGCATGCGTATCATGAAGAGATCTGCCTGTAAGCGCCTGCTGATAAGTTCGGCAGCATGGCCCGTATTGCCGGAATAGGAATAGCAGGCAACCAGTACCTTAGGGTGCCCGGGCATGGCTATGCGCTCAGGAGCAAAGGTATCCTTTGTTTCGTCAAGAGGGCTGGCATTGCGGCAGATGCGAAAGCCCAGGCCTGGATCCGGGACTATGGGATTGGTGGCAGATCTATAGGCGCTGCGCAGATGCTTGCCAAAGTCTATGTAGCTGCCGCCGCGGTTCACGCGCAAACTTCCTGAAGACGGGCCAGAAGGATTGTCTGTATGCTCCGTGTCATAGGGGCCGTAGTAGTCGAACACCCACTCGGACACATTGCCGTGCATATGGTGCAGCCCAAAGGCATTGGCAGGAAGGGTGTCAGCTTCCATGGTCTTGCCCCGGAAGCGGCTTGTGCGCACCTCGGGATCATGGCTGCTTACGTAGTTCTCTTCAATGAGATAGGGGTAGGATCCTTCAAAGTTGGCCTTGTCGCTGCGTACCTGGCTGCCGGTATTAAAGACAGTGTCTGTCCCTGCGCGGCATGCATATTCCCACTCTGCCTCTGTCAGCAGGCGGTAGCCGCCAGCCCTGCGGTTCCAGCGCACAGCCTCGCCGCTGATTATGTAGGCTGGCTCCAGGCCCTTCTGCCTGCTTAAGTCATTGCAGTAGCGCACGGCGTCAAGCCAGGCCACGTTTTCCACGGGCAGCTTGCCACCCTTGTGGCTGCTGGGATTTTTGCCTGTCACTGCCTCATAGTCCTTCTGCGTGACCTCATAGGGATCAACATAGAAGGCGCTGACAGTCACCTTGTGGCGCACTTCGTCAGCCGAGCGCTGCCGCTCGCTGTCGGGGCTGCCCATCTCAAAGGTTGCGCCAGGCAGAAGAACAAAGCCGTCGTTTGCCATGGCTGCATCAGCACCCTCTGCAGCATGGGCCGGGGCCGTGCCCTGTGCCAGCAAGAGCCCCAGTGAAATAACTGCTGCGAAAATCATTGCAAGACGCTTCATACGAAAAAACTCCCGGTATGCTTTTAGTCTTCTATTTCAGGGAAGCCATTTCCCCGCTACAGGAGCAGTATGCAGTGCCAGTCTTGCCGGCATGTTTCAGAAATCTTGCATAGTGAGACAAATAGTGCTGCAACATGCCACGGCTGCAAGATTTTGAAAGTAGTTATTTTGACAAAGCATGGCTATACTTCAGGGCAGGAAGAGCGGGCATCCGGCCTAGGCTGCCCGCATGAACCGGGTCCCGGGCAATCGGCACCAAAGGACAGCAAGGACTTGAGGAAAATTATGGGCAACTCTGTAGCGGACATACTTATTGTCGAGGACGAACTAGAAATTTCCGAACTGCTTGAGGAAAACCTGAATGCGCTGGGCTTTTCTACCGTGGCCGTGAGCGATGGTACTGGCATGTTCTCAGAACTGTCACAAAAAAAGTATGACATCATCCTGCTGGACATCATGCTGCCTGGGGAAGACGGCCTTTCCTTGTGCCGCAGGCTGAGGACGCCTGGTGCGCCATATGAGCGCACGCCTGTCATCTTTCTCACTGCCCTTGGCAACCTCACAGACCGCGTTGTCGGCCTTGAGCTGGGAGGCGACGACTACCTGGCCAAGCCCTTTGAGATGCGCGAGCTTGTGGCACGCATCAGGGCCCTTTTGCGCCGGTCAAAAATGAGCGGGCTGAACGGGACGAACGGGAAAAATGACGCTCTGCCGGATGCAGAAGAATCTGCACCTCAATGCAGGCTGTGGAAGTTTGGCCCATGGAAGGTGAATACGGGCGCACGCCACCTTATTGACGAGCAGGGCGTGACAGTGGCCCTGAGCGCCATGGAATTCAGGCTGCTGATGCTCTTTTTGCGCCATCCGCAGCAGATCATCAGCAGGGAAAGCATCCTGACGCATATGGCAGACCGTTCCGACTCCTATGACCGCAGCATAGACGTGCAGGTAAGCAGGCTGAGGGCAAAGCTGCGCGACAGCGGACGAAATGCAACCCTGATTCGTACCATGCGCGGCGACGGCTACATGCTGGCCGTTCCGGTGGAAAAGGGATAGCCATGACACAAGCATCATCTCAGGCAAAACGGCGCTTTTTCAAGCTGCCTGACTCTTTGTTCGGGCAGCTCCTCTGTGTTCTCGTGCTGGGCGTCGTCATCCTGCAGGCCGCCAATTTTGAGGTTGTCTGCAACGTGCAGAGGCTCTATGTGGTGCAGGCTGAAAAAAGCAGTGCCGAGCATCTGGTCACCTGCTGGTTTTTGTTTGATTCCATGACCGCAGAGCAGAGAAAGGAAGCCACTGGGCGCATGTCTTCTTCAGGCACCAGGGATGCCAGGCACAATACAGTGGAGCTTCTGCCAGAGAGGCCTGACTGGGACGCCGATTCAGGCGATGTATCAGGCGGCACGTCAGGTGATGCTTCTGGCGAGGCCGGAAGGCTGTACAGCACCATACAGCAGACCTTTGCAGGCTGTACGGACATCATCCCGCCCTTTGTTGTCAGGAATCCTGAGCCAGCATCTTCCCTGCTTCCTGTCCATCTTCCGGTCCTGGAAACAGCTGTCAGGCTTACAGACGGGACCTGGCTCAAAGTCACGCAGCCGTACAGCGTGGATGACCGCTATGTTGTCTGGACGCAGCGCCTTTTTGTGCTCCTTGAGGCCATAGTGATGCTGGTGCTGACTGCCATGGTGCTTATGCGCATAACAAGGCCCATCCGCAGGCTTGCCAGCGCTGCAGAGTCCTTTGGAAAAAAGCCTGAGCTCTCAGAGCCCTTTCCTGAGCAGGGCGTCAGGGAACTGCGCGAGGCTGCCCAGTCCTTCAATCACATGCGTGACAGGATATGCGGCAACCTTGCAGAAAGGGACCGCATGATAGTGGCCATGGCCCATGATTTGCGCACGCCACTGACCAAGCTGCAGCTGCGCCTGGACAGGGTCGCTCCCGAGGAGCTGAGGCGCAAGATGCAGGAAACGGTATCAGACATCAGGGGCATCATCAGCCAGGGACTGGAGCTGGCCAGGAGCCTGAATACGGAAGAAGCCATGGCCAGGCTGGATATGAAGGCCTTTTTGCAAAGCATAGCAGATGACTATGCCGATACAGGGCACAACGTTGTCCTTGAAGACTTAAGCAGGGAAGAGAGCGGCGACATTATCATTGAGGCCCGCCCGCTCTGCCTCAAGCGCTGCGTGGAAAACCTTATTTCCAATGCCTGCAAATACGGGGACGGTGCCATGGTCTCGCTGGAAGGCGGCAGGGATCACATCGCCATCTGCGTCGCAGACAACGGGCCCGGCATTCCGGAGGAAATGCTGGAACGGGTTTTTGAGCCATACTTCCGCCTGGAGCCGTCACGCAACCGGATCTCAGGAGGAATCGGCCTCGGGCTGGCCATTGCCAGGAATATGGCGCTGCTCAATAACGGGGAGCTCATCTTAGCCAACCGCCCGCAGGGAAAAGGGCTTGTGGCCAGAATTGTTCTGCCCAGGCAAAGACAGCCCCGGCAAGGAAAGGATGGGCAAAAGTAAGGCCGTATGAGAGCACAGGCGGCGGCCTGGTACAGACAAGGGTACTGCAATGGCTGACACACAGTGCGATTCTACAGGTGGTTTGTGCTAAGCAAGGACTCTGGGATTGCTATCATTAAGCCATTTTCTTATTATCTTGTACAAAGGTTGCAGATACAGCTATCTGTATCTGCTATCCCATAAAAAAAGGACGTTAAAGTTGCACGCCGAAGGAAAAGATATGGCCAGGTTGCAGGTTGGCTGTGAGTCATTCAGGGAAATCCGGGAGAATGATTTCTGTTATGTGGATAAAACCGGCTTGATAGAGGAATTTCTGACCTCATCATTTATAAAGTTTTCCCTCATCACCCGTCCGCGCCGCTTCGGCAAGACGCTGATGATGACCATGTT
>JAUMVQ010000321.1 GCA_030530085.1 Desulfovibrionaceae bacterium
TCTTTTTCCAGAACCTGTGCTCAGGCTGCGGACACTGCCTTGAGGTATGCACGCACGGAGCCTGCGTCAGAGAAGGAAATGCCATCTCCCGTGACTTTTCAAAATGCACAGGCTGCGGCGCATGTGCGGCACAGTGCCCTACCGAGGCAGCAAGCATGTCCGGACAGGAATACGACATCGACACGCTCATGAAGGCCATACGAAGGGATGCCTCCTTTTTCAGCAACTCAGGCGGCGGCGTCACCTTCTCAGGCGGTGAATGCACCATGCAGGGCGCCTTCCTCACAGAACTGGCAGAAGCATGCCTCAGCGAAGGACTGCATACCTGTATCGACACCTGCGGGCACACAGAGCCAAAGCTCTTTGAAAAGCTGCTAGGCCTGGCAGATCTGTTCCTTTTTGACATCAAGCACATGGACAGCGAGCAGCACAAGCGCCTGACAGGACAGGGAAACGAGCTTATACAGCGCAACCTTGAAACTGCCCTGAAAGCAGTTCCCGAAAAAATCTGCATCCGCAT
Source organism: Desulfovibrionaceae bacterium (assembly GCA_030530085.1). Lineage (GTDB taxonomy): Bacteria > Desulfobacterota > Desulfovibrionia > Desulfovibrionales > Desulfovibrionaceae > Desulfovibrio. The sequence goes on from JAUMVQ010000321.1 coordinate 521, forward strand.
ACCGCTCATGCCCGGCCTTAATGACTCAGAGGAAAATATCGCTGCCGTTGCCGCCCTTCTGAAACCGTATGGCGTGCATCATGCAGACGTTTTGCCCTGCCATTTCTTCGGTGCCAGCAAGTATGATGCGCTGGGCCGTCCCCAGCCGGAAGTCCGCGAATACACGCCGGAAGAGCTTTCCGTAGTGCTCGGACGCTTTGCCGATCACGGGCTGGAAACAGAAATTGTATAGAGGCGCACAGGGACATAGGACACACAAACTGAGACACAAGAGGGAGGATGTATCATGGATACCAACACAGCCTATCGCAGAAAAAGGATTATTCTGTTCCTGGCCATTTCCGTCGGCTATCTGGTTGTTTTCTTCCAGAGGGTTGCCCCGGCCATTGTCGGGCCGGTCATGTCAGAGGAACTGGGGCTGGCCGCAACCGATCTCGGAATCATGGCCTCCATGTATTTCTGGGCCCAGGCTGCAGGCTGCATTCCCGCAGGCCTTTTCTCGGATACCTTCGGCCCGCGCAAAATCATTGCCACAGGCTTAATCTGCGCCGCAGGCGGCACAGCTGTCTTTGTCATGGGAGACAGCATCCCGGTCCTGGCCCTTGGCCGCTTTATCATAGGCCTGAGCGTCAGCGTGGTCTTTGTGGGCGCCATGAAGATCTTCTCCGACTGGTTCTATCCCAATGAACTGGCAACATGCTCCGGCGTCCTGCTGGCTGTGGGCAACCTTGGCGCCCTTCTCTCCACCAGCCCCCTTATGTGGCTCATCGCAAAGGCCGGCTGGCGCGATGCCTTCTGGTTTGTGACTGTATACACCCTGTTCTCCGGCATTCTTGCCTGGGTTGTCCTGCGCAATACGCCAAAGGAATGCAACCTGCCTGAAATCAATGCTGCCGCAGCTCAGCAGGAAAAAGTCTCCATGCGCACTGCCCTGAAGGCAGTTTTCTCAACCCGCAAGTTTTACCTGGTCACACTGGCAAGCACCTTGTAC
>JAUMVQ010000069.1 GCA_030530085.1 Desulfovibrionaceae bacterium
CGCGCATTTCACCGACTGCCATGCAGCCCAAGGAAGGCGAGCCGCCGATGATTTCCGCAGCACTGGGCAGCGTCTACAAGAAGATGCAGCGCGTGGCGACCATGCTTCTGCCCATCCTGCTTCTCGGAGAGTCCGGCTGCGGCAAAAGCCGCCTTGCCAGCTACATCCATGAATGGAGCGGCCGTGGCGGAAAATTTGTCAGCCTGGACTGCGCCGGCCTCACCGACGAGATGTTTGTCTGCGAGCTCTTCGGCCACAGGGGCGGACACGGACAGCCCCGTGAAGGCGCCTTCCGCAGGGCCCGTTCCGGCACATTGTTCCTTGAAAACGTTAATCTTCTGACTCCCACTCAGCAGAGCATGCTGCTGCGCATTCTGGCACCTGTAGGCGAAACCAAGCTTACACTGCCTGCCAGGCCGCCCTTCCCTGCCTGCTCCGTGAAGGTACGCATCATAGCCTCTGCAGACGCATCCCTTGCAGACGATATCCGCGAGGGCCGCTTCAGGACTGATTTGTACTACCGTCTGGCCGGTGTCAGCACCACGCTGCCTCCTGTCAGGGAATACACCTACACCGAGCGTGAAAACCTGCTGCGCAGCTTCCTGGTTTCCCTGCAGCAGAAGCTCGGGCAGTGCTGGAACTTCAGCGGCGATGCCTGGCAGACGCTGCTTGACGAAAAATGGCCCGGCAACCTGCGCGAGGTGACCCGCATCCTGCAGCAGGTCTGCCTGCTCTCAGACTCAAGCGCCACCATCACCAGGGAAGAAGTACTGCAGCAGCTGCGCCAGGGACGCTTCCTCAATACTGTCCACAGCCATGCAGAACCTGCTGCGGCCAAGGCTGATTCCTTTGAGGCCCAGTTTGTGCAGGCCTCGCAGGATCCGGCCTTCTCTCCCGATGCCGCCAGCTTCGGCCCTGTCATTGCAGGAGACGACGACATGCTCGACTCTCCTCTGGACAGCCAGGACAGCAGCACCCCTGCCCCGGGCATTGAGGACTTCTTTGAGCTCGGATCCGGCCAGAGCCTGGAAAAGGCCCTTGAGCAGGCCCGCAACAACAAAATCCTGGAAGCCATGGAAAGGGCCAAGGGCAACCGCAATGAGGCTGCCACCCTGCTCGGCATGACCCCAGGACAGCTGAACTACGCCCTGCACCGCATGCGCCAGAACGACGCATCCGAGTAAGGAATACATATTGTGTCAGCCTGAGGCATGTTTCTTCAGGCTGACTGGAAAATACACAAGGCTCCGGGTGCATGATGCATCCGGAGCCTTTTTTGATGAACGGGTATGGCCATGATCGAACAGATGCTCATTCGCGGCGCAAGAGTACACAACCTGAAAAATATTGACGTGGCTGTTCCGCTTGGCAAAATCGTCGGCATTGCAGGCGTGTCCGGATCCGGAAAATCATCGCTGGCACTGGGCGTCCTGTATGCAGAGGGATCCCGGCGCTACCTGGAGGCCCTCTCTGCCTACACGCGCCGCCGCATGACGCAGGCAGCCAGGGCAGATGTTGACGAGGTTCTCTATGTCCCTGCAGCGCTGGCCCTGCACCAGCGCCCGGGCATCCCAGGCATACGCAGCACCTTCGGAACGGGCACAGAGCTTCTGAACAGCCTGCGCCTCATGTATTCCAGGCTGGCATGCCACAAGTGTCCCAACGGACATTATGTGGAGCCGTCCCTGGCTCCTGCTGCAGAGAAGGAACTTGCCTGCCCCCAATGCGGCATACACTTTTACGCGCCCTCTGCCGAGGACCTGTCCTTCAATTCACGGGGAGCCTGCCCCCAATGCGGCGGCATGGGCACTGTCCGCACCATAGACATGGCATCGCTGGTACCCGATACATCGCTCAGCATAGACGAAGGTGCCGTTGCTCCGTGGAACAGCCTCATGTGGTCGCTCATGACCGATGTATGCCGTGCCATGGGCGTGCGCACCGATGTTCCCTTTTGCGAGCTGACAGCAGAGGAAAGGGATATCGTCTACCACGGGCCTGCTGTCAAAAAGCATATCTTTTACAAGGCCAAAAGCTCCAACCAGGCAGGAGAACTGGACTTCACCTACTACAATGCCGTGTACACCGTGGAAAATGCGCTCGCCAAGGTAAAGGATGAAAAGGGCATGGCGCGTGTAGAAAAATTCCTGAAGGAGGATGTCTGCCCTGAGTGTCATGGCACGCGTCTGTCCATGGCTGCCCGTGCGCCAAGGATTATGGGGATTACCCTGGATGAGGCCTGCGCCATGACGCTCTCGGACCTGGTGCTGTGGACCAGGAAGGTCCCGCAAAGCCTGCCTGAAAAAATGCGCCCCATGGCAAAAAGCATCTGTGATGCCTTTGAGGGTACGGCAGGAAGGCTGCTGGATCTGGGGCTTGGCTACCTCACACTGGACAGATCTGCTGCTACCCTTTCTACAGGCGAGAGGCAGAGGATGCAGCTTGCACGCGCAGTCCGCAACCGCACCACCGGCGTTCTCTACGTGCTGGATGAGCCATCCATAGGCCTGCACCCGGCCAACATGGCAGGGCTGGCAGGCGTCATGCACGATCTGACTGCTGACGGCAATTCCGTAGTCCTGGTCGATCATGACACGCAGGTGCTGAAAGAGGCAGACTGGATCGTGGAAATGGGGCCTGAGGCCGGAGCCAAGGGCGGGTATGTAATTGCCAAAGGAACAATACAGGACATTGCGGACAATGCAGCTTCCAGGATCGGGCCTTTTCTCTCAGGCAGGGCAGAAACAATGGTGAGGCAGGGCTGCGCCAGAGAAGAACTGTTCGCCAAAGGATCCATCCGCATCTCCACTGCGCAAATCCATACTGTCAGGCCGCTTGAAGCAGAGTTTCCCAGGGGACGGCTTACCGTTGTCACTGGCGTATCTGGATCAGGAAAGACCACCATGGTGCTTGAAAGCCTTGTTCCCGCGCTGAATGCCCGTATTGAAGGGCGTATGCTGCCAGAACATGTACGGGAAGCCTTTTGCGACGACATACACCATGTCAGGCTTATTGACGCAGCTCCCATAGGCATAAATATCCGTTCTACAGTGGCTACCTACGCAGGCATCCACGACGAGCTGCGGAAGCTGTACGCAAAAACAGCTGCCGCAAAGGAATGCGGCTGCAAGGCAGGCGCTTTTTCCTACAACACAGGCTCCCTGCGCTGCCCTGGCTGCGACGGTACGGGTACAGTCAGCCTTGATGTACAGTTTCTGCCAGATGTGACTGTCCCCTGCCCTGACTGCAAAGGATCCCGTTATGCGAAAAAAGCCTGCGACATCAGGCTCGCCAACAAGGCAGGTGCCGCCCTCTCCATTCCTGAGCTGATGAACATGGATGTGAATTCGGCCGCTCTTTTCTGCAAGGACATGAAGGCAGTCAGCCAGAAACTGCATACACTTCAGTCGCTCGGGCTAGGCTATCTCACGCTTGGAGAAGCAACGCCCGGGCTCTCAGGCGGCGAGGCACAGCGCCTGAAGCTGGCAGGTGAGATTGGCAAAACACAGGATGACGCCGTTTTTGTCTTCGATGAGCCGTCCATTGGCCTGCACCCTCTGGATGTACAGGTACTGATAGGCATTTTTCAGGCGCTTCTTGACAGGGGAGCAACCGTTATTGTCATTGAGCACGACCTTGCAGTCATCCGCAACGCCGACTATGTGATCGATATGGGACCAGGAGGAGGCGAGGCAGGCGGACAGATCGTGGCAAAGGGAACGCCGCAGGAAATTGCGGACAATAAGGACAGCATCACAGGCAGGTATCTGTGACATGCGGCACAAAAGCCGCATCCCCTTATGCCTGAAAACAAGGCCAGATGCATGTAGCAGCAAAAAGCCGGACGTTTGCATAAAACGACCGGCTTTTCCTTTCCTGCCAGAGGCAGGGCTGCGTATGATGTTTGCGTATGAAGGCTACTGCTTTGTGAAGACCAGGGCAGGATTTGTCATCACAAGACTGCGCACTATGCCCCACACTTCGTCGTTTTCGCCAACCAGGAGCAGTATGCCCACCTGCTCGGCCTTTGCGTCAAAGGTTGCGATGAGGCGTGCAGGACTATCCTTAATAGTGCCCTCGTATTCAACACGTGTGTCCGTCCGCATCGTTTCCCGCATGACTGCGTCATGGGAAGCCATGTTCTGGCGGGTCTCCTCAGCTATTTCAGCCAGGTTTTTGCCAAGGTTGGGAACAACGGAAACCGTGATGGCGGAACGTGACCCCGAAGGCACATGAGTAAAGGCTGCAACGCAACGGCTGGCCGTGCATTCCATGCCGTCAGGAATATTCATGCTCCAGCCTTCAGGCAGCGTTATGCTGAAAGCTGGCAGTTTTTCTGTCCTTGCAGAAAGATTCTTCTCTTCAGAACAGGCGGACAGAGAAAACAAGAGGAGAAGAGCCAGTACCAATAGGGAAACTTTGCGCATTCCGTGTACTCCGGTAAAAAAAAGGCTGTATAAAAACGTATTTTTGGAACTTACTTTGACAACGGATACCTGACAAGCTCTTTATGGACAGCCCCTTCAGGCGTCAGCGTGCTCTGGATGAGAGAGAAAGAGTTCACAGGCAGGCAGACAGGCGGCAGTTTGTCCATAGCAGACACATAGGCCTGAAGCACGGGCGTCTCAGGATTCTGCCCCCTGTGGGCACGCCCCAGGGAAATATGCGGCGTAAAAATACCAGCCCTAGGATGAAGCACAGGCTCAAGGCTCTGCACAACCTGCTTTTGCAGGGCACTCAGTTCATACGATGCCTCGACGCCTGCATAGAGCACATGCCTTTTGCCATGCGAATACCAGCCTAAGGGCCCCTGGGAAAGGACCATGGAACCGGCCTGCACTGTGCCCAGGGCCTGCTGTACTGAATCAAGCATGTCCACCGGGATCTTGCCTATAAAGCGCAGGGTAATGTGAAAATTCTCAGGCTCCATCCAGCGTATGCCTGACAAGTCTTTCTGATATGCCTGAAGAGCGGCATTGGTCGCAGGATCGAAGCGGCATGCTACAAAGAGACGAATAACAGCAGGCTTTGTGCCGTCACCCTGCACCCCGTTTCTGACTGCACACTGATTGCAGCTGTCACACTTGCTTGCCATATGTTCCCCCAATAAAAGAATACTGGTCCCGCCCTGCATATTCGCCTTCCGGTCCTGCATTACAGAGAAGGATTCCTTCAAGAGTGCAGGGGACAAAGGAACATATTCAGGCATGGGCACAGCGGCCTTTAAGATACAATTCCTTCTGAAAAGATAGCTGGACTTGCGGCTGTTTTGCAACACATTCCACGTTCTCAGGTACAATTCCTTGTTTTACGCACTCTGCAGGCCTGCAGACTCCAACACCTGACAGATCCTGCTGCCATCCCACTAAACAGGAAACTGGCATTATGTGCCAGGCTGCGAACCAGGAACAAAAACGCGCCAGCATTCAGACTTCCTCATATGCAAGACGCAGATACCGGTCAGACTGTTCAAGGGACGAGGTCAGCGCAGCGATCTCCCCGATGTCGTTGCAGGAACTGCCCTGCATGACCTCAATGCCATTGCCGGCCGCATGCAGGCCAAAGTATTGCACCTCAGACAGTTTTTTCTGATGCTGCAGAATCTCCAGCTCGCGCAGCAGGAAAAGGCTGTGTGCAGAGACAGTTACCTGCATAATCTTGCTGAGCTCAGCCAGAAATTGTGCAAGCTGCACGAGCAGTTCCGGACCCAGACCGGCTTCCGGACTATCCCAGAAAAGAGACGAATTCCTGCGCAGTTCACCGTTCCGTATCAGGAAGGCCAGCATTCCGATCCTGCGATGTCCTTCTGAAGCAAGCGGCGCCTCAAGCCGGCATCCCGTACTTTTGGAAATGAAATAAAAACGGTTTTCTTTCCGTACCACTGAAGCACCAATCATATCTTCCAGTACCCCGGCCAGACAGGCTGCCTCAGCAGCCTGCTTTCCTTTCAGGAGAGCAGGCCCCAGTGCTTCAGCTAAGGCCAGCCAGGTACCGTCGAAGGCAAGTTCCCTTTTTTCCAGTGCGCCCTGAAAGCCTTCATACACTGACATAATTTCGCCTGTCGGAATAAAAAGCACTGAGGAGCCTGCCGGGGCATACGTCACTGACCTGATATTCACTTTTTCTGTTTTCCTGGTTGAAAAGCTGAATTCAAGAAAGCCATCATTACCCCAGGTAGCTGAAACAGAGCAGACAGCGCTCCCAGGCCTGCGGGAAACAAGCCCTCCCAGCTTTTCCGGACGGAAAACCGCCATAAGGTTGCTGGCGAACCTGCGCTCTGCCACATCACGTGCAGGTACTTTGCTGCCAAAGGATTCCAGCGTCTTCAGGACAGTATAGCAAAGCTTCAGCAGATGGCTTTTGCCAGTGCCGCTTTTTCCTGTGATGACACTGAGCCCCGGAGACAAACGGAGTTCTGCCCTGGGAAAAACCGTCAGATTTTCAATATGGACTGTTTTGAGCATATTCCTTACTCCTGACATATGATACCGTATTCCCTTCCGGACAAAGTACAGCAGAACACCCGGCGCCATCGCTGACGGGTACTTGGGATGCAGAAGACATCTTCCTGGACAGGAACGACAAATTTTGCGCAATTTCCAAAAATTCCTTGACTACACCTTTACATTTCAGTGAAAATACCTTTTCTTATTTTATTTCTTCATTGCAATGTTCTTTTGTGCACAGAAAGAAGTTTTTGCTTCATTTCTGCAAAGCGGCCTGCCGTCCGCAATTCAGGCGTATCCGGCAGGCGCATCAGTTTTTTTTGCCGCACGCCCGTATTTTTTGCAATACTGGCGGCCTGCGGAATGAAAACTGAAGCACCGAGCTGATTTTCGGCACTGCAATGAATGCTACCCTTATCCGCCCCCTTTTTAGCGGGGAATACGTTCAATGCCGGCATCATAAGCACAGGGGCAGCCATTTTTAGTACTGTCCTTACCTTGTGATGCCCGGATGTTTTTATGCCGCGCAGAACGCCAGTCTTTTATAAAGCCTGTGCGCTCAAGGCAAGAAGGTTTGTCCGATGCAGATTGAATCAAAATGCATCCATGAGGGCTACACTCCGCAGTCAGGAGAGCCCTGCGCCCTGCCCATCGCCCAGTCAACCACATTCAGGTACACCTCGGCAGAGGATGTGGCCGCCCTCTTTGATCTGACAAAAGAAGGCTTCTTCTACACCCGTCTCGGCAACCCCACCGTAGACGCCCTGGAAAAGAAAATTGCCTCTCTGGAAGGCGGCGTTGGCGCCCTTTGCACCTCATCGGGACAGGCTGCCCTCTTTACGGCCATTGCCACCATCTGCAAAGCCGGCGATCATATTGTTGCCAGCTCCTCCATTTATGGCGGTTCCTTCAACCTCATGGGAACAAGCCTGAAACGCTTTGGCATTGAGGTTACCTTTGTGGACCAGACCCTGCCAAACGAGGAGCTTGCCAAGGCATTCAGGCCCAACACCAGGCTGGTCATGGGCGAAACGCTGGCCAATCCTGCCCTTACCGTGCTGGACATCGAGCGCTTTGCCGCCCTTGCCCATGAGCACAAGGTGCCCCTGCTTGTAGACAACACCTTTGCCACACCTGCCCTGTGCCGTCCTTTTGACTTTGGTGCGGATATTATCGTCCACTCTACCACCAAGTTCATGGACGGCCATGCCATACAGCTGGGCGGTGTCGTTGTGGACAGCGGCAATTTTGACTGGACCAGCGGCCTCTTCCCCGAATTTACTGAGCCGGATCCCAGCTATCACGGCCTTGTGTACTCAGAAGCCTTTGGCAAGATGGCCTTTATCGTCAAGGCCAGGGTACAGGTCATGCGCGATTATGGCTGCTGCCAGACAGCGCAGGGCGCCTTCTACACGGATCTCGGCCTGCAGACTCTGCCTCTGCGTATGGAACGCCACTCAGCCAATGCCCTTGCCTGTGCAAAATTCCTTGAGTCTCACCCAAAGGTTGAAAGAGTCTGCTATCCCGGCCTTGCCTCCAATTCCGAACATGCTAAGGCGCAGAAATACCTGCCCAAAGGATGCTCGGGCGTCATTTCCTTTGTGCTCAAGGGAGGACGTACTGCCGGAGCGGCCTTCATTGACCATGTGAAGCTTGTCACTGTAGAAGTACACGTCGCCGATATCCGCACCTGCACCCTGCATCCGGCATCATCCACGCACCGCCAGCTCAGCGATGCACAGCTTGCCGACTGCGGCATTGAACCAGGCCTTATCCGCCTTTCTGTCGGACTGGAACATATTGACGATATCATTGCCGATTTAACACAGGCTCTTGAGCATGCCTGATTTTTCCAGGCGGCCTTCATGGCCGCCTGCATAAGCCAACCATGCAGAACAAACTGGTCATAACCGGAATGGGGGTTGTCACACCCATAGGGATCACTGTCGAAACCTACTGGAACAACCTCATCGCGGGACTCTCGGGAGTAGGATGCATCTCACGCTTTAACGCTGAGGATCTGGCTGTACGCATTGCAGCCGAAGTAAAGGATTTTGCTCCGGAGAATCTCATCCCCCACGCCCTTGAGCGCAACATGGCGCTCTTTGCCAAATATGCCTTTGTGGCGGCAGAGGAGGCCCTGGCTGATGCCGGCCTTCTGGAGACGGATCATCCTGATCGTATCGGCATTGTCATGGGAACAGCCATGGACGGGATGAGCACGCTTGCAGAGACACAGGATCAGCTGGCAAAAGGGGAAATCCGGAAGGTCGGCCCGCGCCTGGTCCCCATGATACTGGGCAACATGTCTGCCGGCCTTTTGGCCATGCATCACGGATTCCATGGCCCCAGCATGACCCTGAACACTGCCTGCTCCTCAGGCGGCGATGCCATCATGACTGCGGCCATGCTGCTGCGCTCCGGCGAATGCGATGCCGTGCTCTGCGTCGGCGGCGAGTCCATTATATCCCCTATCCTTATCAACAGCCTGACCATGGCCAAGGCCCTGTCGCACAGAAATGATGATCCCCTGCATGCCTCCCGTCCTTTTGACAAGGACAGGGACGGCTTTGTCATAGGGGAAGGCGGCGGAGCCATCCTGCTGGAAACGGCTGAGCACGCAGCAAAACGCGGTGCAGACTCGTATGCAAGCCTGGCAGGCTATGCAAACACACAGGACGGCTACCACATTACTGCCCCCGAACCGCACGGGGCTGAGGCCTCCTTGTGCATGCATCTGGCCCTGAAAAAAGCAGACCTTAAGACTGACGACATAGGGTACATCAATGCCCATGGT
>JAUMVQ010000322.1:0-206 GCA_030530085.1 Desulfovibrionaceae bacterium
AAGGCAGGCGGGAACGAGGTATAGTGACAGAAGGATTCAAATTCCCCCTCCCCTTCCCTGCGGTAAAAATCCATAGACTGTACAGCATCACCTGAACGCAGAAGGGAGCGCAGGCCGCCGTTGGCAGCACCGGCAATGCCCTTGCCGGCCAGGAAACGGATATCAGACACAGTCTCGTTGACGACGGCATAGGCAGGTGCGCCGTC
>JAUMVQ010000322.1:237-1507 GCA_030530085.1 Desulfovibrionaceae bacterium
AAAGAGAAGTGCCGTGCAGGCAGTGAGCAGAAGATACTGTACTGGTTTGGAAAAACGGTCAAACTTCGGATACACGCCCTTCAGCACAAAAAGGCAGCGCACATAGGCCCTGAGGCAACAGTAGGCCAGATCAGTAGCCTGGCGCCTGGCATCTTTTGAAAGAGGTGTCCTGTTCAGGGCAGATGAAAGGGCTGCCTGCAAGGGAGCCCCTTTTTCCGTCTCCATAAGGACAAGAAGAGCGACCTTCCTGGCAGAAGGCCGCAGTGCATCCAGTCTGGCTGAAAAAGACATGGTTATTTTCCCGCCAGAGGCTTAACCCGCCCTGCAAGGGCAAGTTCTGGCGTGCCAAGCCTCTGTCCGTTCAAAAAAGAGGCGATATCCATGGATTTTTTTCCCTGGGGACGCACCCTTTTTACATCAAGGCACCCGTCCTCGCAGGCCAGCAGAAGCTTCCCCTTTTTTGCATAGACCTCTCCTGCCGCCATCTTTCCTTCAAAGGGAACGGGGCAGGCCTCTTCCAGCACCAGCGTCACATCGCCACTGGCAAACGAAAGCGTGACATGGGCGCCAGGATCCGGCGTCACTGCCCTGATATGGCAGTCAGCCTTTGAGCAGGGGCAGAAAACGTCTATCAGACCGTCGGCCTTCTGTATCTTGGAGGCGTAGGAACTTTCCCCCTGCTGGGGCACAGCCTCAAGCTTTCCGGCACGCACTTCTGCCAGCACTGTTTTCAGCAGCGGAAGCGACAGCTGTGCCATTTTTTTCAGGAGGGATCCTGAGGTTTCACGGGCCGTGAGCACAGGACAGCCTGCATAGACAGGGCCTGTATCCAGTCCTGCTTCCATGCGCATAATACTGACGCCTGTCTCTTCTTCCCCGTCCATGATGGCCCTTTGCACAGGAGCGCAGCCCCTGTATTTGGGCAGAAGAGAAGTATGAATATTGATCGGGGCAAAGCGCGGGACTGCCAGGATACTCTCAGGCAGCAGCATGCCATAGGCAGCCACGACAAGAAAATCCGGCTCAAGGCTGCGAAGCACTGCCAGTTCTTCTTCGCCTTTCAGGCTGGCAGGCTGACGGACAGGAAGACTGTTTTTTTCAGCCAGCACTTTTACAGGAGACGGCTGAAGCTTCTTTCCCCTTCCGGCAGGCCTGTCCGGCTGCGTATAGACGCAGGAGACGCACACATCTTCAAAGCCCAGCAGTCCTTCAAGGATATCCGCCGCAAACTCCGGCGTCCCCATGAAGACTACGCTTGTTTTTCCTTTCT
>JAUMVQ010000070.1 GCA_030530085.1 Desulfovibrionaceae bacterium
AGAAGCAGTGCGGCAAGGCATGCTGTATTTGTCAGTTTCATCCCGTTCTCCTTCCATTTTCATCCTTGAAGGGAACGGGCGCACAGTTTTGTACTCTCTTCGCCTTGCAAGGGCATAAAAGCAGTCCGGGTTCACCTCTTCTCTGTTTTTGTTCCCAGGTCATGCGGATATCACGTACAGGAACGAAAAACTGGTATTATTGGCCATAAAAAAGAGCATCCGGACTGAATCAAAAGAAAAAATTCGGAATAAATTTACTTGAAAAAAAAAAAAAAAACGCAAGCATTTTCAAACACTTAACATCATTTTTCTGCTTTTAGGAAAACTGCCTGCAATCTGGCGTAATTTCAGGGAATTTCAAGGGGAAAGCTCTCAGGAGTCAGCTGTTTTCTGGCTTATGTATACAGGAGCCACAGCTGCTATGAGGTATTTACGTGACAGCTTTAAGGCCCGTCTTCTATGACAGACTGCCCCGGGCTCTGTCTGATGCATTTTCTATCCGCCAGCGCAAACGAGCCTGCCGTCTCTTCCCGCTGACATTGCGCCTAGAGCTATACCTGCTGGTTCCACGAGTTCCTGAGTTTTCGCCCGTCAGATAATACGCAAGCAACAAAAAAGCCCTCATCCGGCAGGATGAAGGCTTTATACAGGTTCTCAAGCTGGAAGGCAGCCAAGGCGCGGCTTTGCTCCCCTTTTAGGCTTTGCTGAACACAAAAATCAGGTCCGGCAGCAACGCTCCTAGAAAAAGCAGACAGGGGATGCCATGCTATCAAGCAGGGCAAGGACGCTCCAGGCAGACAGGCTGCTTGATCTGGGGTTGTTTGGATCCGGGAGCGAGGCAAAGTCCATGGTTACCCTAACGCCTGCCCCTTCTGCCACACAGCTGTGCCTGTTTTCCTTCATGGAAGGATCCGACACGATGGACACCTGCGTTTCGTCAAGGCCTGCAGAAGCAAGGCTTAAGGCTACAGCCACGTTGACATTGCCGGGAAAGCCGGCAATGGCCTCCCTTGCCGTCCCTTTGAAGACTTCTTCCCTCTCTGTTTCTGAAAGCTTTCTGCCCGCAAGGCCGGGCGCTCCATTCAGGGAAGCCGGCGCCTTAAAATTGTCAACAACCAGGGAAAGCTTCTCATCCATCCCCTGCCTGGCAAGCTGCTTCTGCCTGAAACGCAGTGCCTGGAGGATGTCAAAGCCGCCCACGGCACCTGAGGCCACATAAATTTTTGATCCGGTCCTTGCGCATTGTTCCTTCCAGCGGTTGGCAAGGTTTTCATCAGCCAGTGCGCCTGCACTGAGCAAAATCATGCTGCAGCCTGAAGAAAGGATTTTTTCGCCATGCATGGCAGCAGCTGCCACGCCGGCAGCCTCGATCACTACCTCCGGCTGGGGGGCAAGAAGGTCTTCCAGCTTTGTGCAGGCTTTTGTGCCAAATTCTTCTGCGGCCTTTTCGGCGTGAGCCTGAGATCTAGCCATAATGCCTGTCAGCTGCCAGCTTTCCTGCAAGTCATGCACTATGCCGTCTGCTATAAGATTTCCCAGGGCACCGGCTCCCAGGATGGCTGCCCTGCGCAGCCGTACACTTTTCCTGCATCCTGCCTCTTCCACCGTTGTCTTCTCCCTTCCCTGCATCCTTGCCTATGAAAAAGGCCCCCTGTCTCTTTGTAGCATGACAGAGGGCCCTTGGTATATCAGATTATCGTTCAGAGATTAGTCTGAATTCTTGTCTTTCTTCAGCCAGCTCATCATGGCGCGCATCTTGTCGCCGGTGACCTGCAGGGGATGCTCGGCCTCAAGACGGCGGGTAGCCAGGAAGCTGGCCTTGCCGCGAGCCTTCATCTCCTGGATGAAGTTGCCGGCAAAGGTGCCGTCCTGGATTTCCTTCAGCTGGCGGCGCATGGCGTTCCTGGTCTCCTCGGTCACGATGCGGGGACCGGCAACGTAGTCGCCGTACTCGGCAGTGTTGGAGATGGAGTAGCGCATACGGGCCAGGCCGCCCTCGTAGATGAGGTCGGTGATGAGCTTCATTTCATGCATGCATTCAAAGAAGGCCATCTCAGGATGGTAGCCGGCTTCAACCAGGGTCTCGAAGCCGCATTTGATGAGGGCGGAGATACCGCCGCAGAGCACGCACTGTTCGCCGAAGAGGTCGGTTTCGGTCTCTTCGCGGAAGGTGGTCTCAATAACGCCGGAACGAGTGCCGCCAATACCCTTTGCGTAAGCCAGGGCGTTGTCCTTGGCCTTGCCGGAGGCATCCTGGTACACGGCGATCAGATCCGGCACGCCGCCGCCTTCGGTGAAGGTACGGCGCACGAGGTGGCCGGGCCCCTTGGGGGCAACCATGATGACGTCCACGTCCTTGGGGCAGACGATCTGCTGGAAGTGGATGTTGAAGCCGTGGGCAAACATCAGCGTGTCGCCGGGTTTCAGGTTGGGGGCGATGTCAGTCTTGTAGACGTCGGCCTGCACTTCATCGGGCAGAAGCACCATGATCATATTTGCCTTGGCAGAGGCTTCGGCAGCGCTCATGGGCTCAAAGCCATGCTGCTTGGCCAGATCGTAGTTGGCGCCTCCGGGACGCTGGCCCACGATCACATTGACGCCGGAATCGCGAAGATTGAGGGCATGGGCATGGCCCTGGCTGCCGTAACCAAGGATAGCAACTGTCTTGTCCTTGAGGAAGGAAAGATCGGCATCGTTGTCATAATACGTTTTCATGGTAAAAATTCCTGCTATAGCCGGCATTCAGGGCCGGCGTGCCTCTCTCCGCCTTTTAAGGAGAGGGCAAAATAAACAATTTATTAGGAAAGCACGCCTCTTTGTCTCTCAGGGCAGTGTGCGGCTTGTGTCCTGGCCATTTATGCCCTGGACCTGCCTAAAAAAACTGTCTGATTAATCAAAGAGGCGTCTACAATCGTACAAAAACGGGAATTCTGTCAACTGTTTCTGACAGATCCGGACGGTTTATTCTGCGCGCCTGGACCTGCGCATCACAACAGAGCCTGTACGGGCAATCTCCTTGATGCCGAAACGGTGCAGCAGGCCTACAATGGCCTCAAGCTTTTCGTAGTCGCCTGTGGCCTCAATGGTAATTTCCATGGGGCTCACATCGACCACCTTGCAGCGGAAAATATCAACAGTGCGCAGGATTTCCCCGCGCATGGCCCCTTCTGCCTGAACCTTGACGAACATCATCTCGCGCTCGACAGCAGGGACGTCTGTAAATTCGACCACCTTGATGACTGACACAATCTTGTGCAGCTGCTTGACAATCTGCTCCAAGATCTGCTTGTCGCCATATGTGGTAATTGTCATCTGGGAGGTGCCTTCCTCAAGGGCAGGAGCCACATTGAGGGAGTGAATATTAAAGCCGCGGCCGCTGAAAAGCCCCACCACGCGGGAGAGCACGCCCGGCTCATTCTCCACCAGCACAGAGAGAACATGTCTGTCTTTACACATAGGTCAGCCCCCTACACAAGCAGCATTTCGTCAAGAGCGGCACCGGCAGGCACCATGGGATACACGTCTTCCTCAGGCTCCACTACCACGTCGATAATGGCGGGGTTGGGGGAAGCCAGGGCCTTTTTCAGGGTGTCTTCCAGTTCTGCCTCGGTGCGGATGCGGTAGCCCTCGGCACCATAGGCCTCAGCCAGCTTTACGAAATCGGGCTGACCCTTCATGTTGGTAAAGCTGTAGTTGCGCTTGTAGAACAGTTCCTGCCACTGGCGGACCATGCCAAGATAGGTATTGTTGAGAATCAGGATCTTGACCGGCAGATTGTTCTCTACCAGCGTGGCCATTTCCTGGATGTTCATCTGGATTGAGCCGTCGCCTGCGATATCGACAACAAGCTTGTCAGGGAAGGCTATCTGGGCGCCCATGGCTGCGGGCAGGCCGTAGCCCATTGTGCCCAGGCCGCCGGAGGTAATGAAGGTGCGGGGCTTGTCGTGATTGTAAAACTGTGCTGCCCACATCTGGTTCTGCCCCACCTCTGTACAGATGATGGCATCGCCCTTGGTGATGGCGCAGAGTTTCTGCACCACCTGCTGCGGCTTCAGGTAGGTCTCACTGGGCTGCCAGGAAAGAGGCTGGCTGTGCTTCCACTGGCTCAGCGTCTCAATCCAGCTCACATGGCGGGATGCCCAGTCCTCGCCTGCAAACTTGCCGCGCAGGATGTCGAGCATGCCTTCCATGGCCAGGCGGCAGTCTGCCACGACAGGCACGTCCACCTTGACGTTTTTGCGTATGCTGGTCGGGTCAATATCGATATGCACCACCTTTGCCTTGGGTGCAAAGGTGGAGAGCTTTCCTGTTACGCGGTCATCAAAGCGCCCGCCGACACAGACGATAAGATCGGTATTGTTGAGAGCCATGTTGGCCGTATAGGTACCGTGCATGCCCACCATGCCAAGCCAGAGCTCGGAATCGGTGGGGAAGCAGCCAAGCCCCATGAGGGTGCAGGCCACCGGCGTATGCGTATCCTTGGCAAGCTTTGTCAGCGGCTCTGAGGCATTGGACAAAATCACGCCGCCGCCTGCCAGGATAACAGGGCTGGAAGCCTCGTACATGGCTTCCACTGCCTTGCGCAGCTGGTTGTGGTTGGGACGGTAGTTGGGGTTGTAGGAGCGCATGGAGACAGGCTCCTCGCTCCAGGTAAATTCTGTTCTGGCCAGCTGCACGTCCTTGGGCAGGTCGATGAGCACCGGGCCGGGACGCCCTGTACGGGCAATGTAGAACGCCTCGCGGATAATCTTGGACAGCTTTGTCACGTCCTTCACCAGGTAGTTGTACTTGGTGACGGGGCGGGTGATACCCACTGTGTCCACTTCCTGGAAGGCGTCATTGCCGATGAGCCCGGTGCCCACCTGGCCGGTAATCAGTACCAGAGGAATGGAATCGCAGTAGGCAGTTGCCAGGCCGGTAATTGTGTTTGTGGCACCCGGACCGGAAGTTACCAGAGCACAGCCTACCTTGCCAGTGGCACGGGCGTAGCCATCGGCTGCGTGCACCGCAGCCTGCTCATGGCGTACCAGAATGTGATGTAGTTCAGGGTAGCCGGCCAGTTCATCGTAAATATCAATGATAGCACCGCCGGGATAGCCAAAAAGAACATTCACTCCTTCCTTCTTGAGGGATTCAAGAAGGATCTGCGCACCATTCAGTTCCATACCTCACTCCATAATTTATTGCGCCGCACGAAGGGCATCAAGCCGGTCTGCGAGACGTGTTTTGGCATCAAGTTTCTGTTTCTTGAGACTTTTGAGGGTCTGCTCATCCGCAGGGTTGCGGAAAGGCTTGGACTCGAGCTTTTCTACCTGCTTGCTCAAGAGAACATGATCTTCCCATGCTGACTTCAGCTCAGGATCGGATAGATGGGCCTGAATGAAATCCTGATCTTGCTGGTCCATGACGAGTCTCCGTATAATTTTTGGTTACAGGCGGCAGAGGCATCTCCCCTGCCGTGGGAACAGAAAAGAAAGTACGGCTGCGGTGTTCCGGACCGCCTCCGGACTGTCCTCCCCCCTTCTCCGCACAGGAAAGGAAGGAGGGAATTCATGACAGCATCCGGGAACCATCCCCGAATGATCTTATAAATACCTGGCTCGCACCTGCGTGCTGGGTTTTATGGCAGAAAGATTATGGCAGAAAAAGCCTGGGCTACACTGCGTGTGCCAGCTGTGTCAGGGAGCGCACAATAACCAGATCGATTAGCTCCAGACCTATAATGACAGCAACCGGAGATAAATCAACCCCGTTTATCTGCCTTACGATGGGCAGCTTCCTTGAAACAAAGGAGAAAGCCGGATCCGTAAGCTGGCGCAGCAGGCGCACTGCGGGATGATATGGCGATACGTTGAACCAGGTAATGACGCAGGCTGCAATCACTACCAGGATATACGCCGAGATAAGCATGTGGGCGATGTAGCCGATGGCATCTATGATATTGGCAATAACAAACATTAGGTCTCCGAAAGAAAAGCGGGCAGGCGGCAGCTGCTTACTTCAGCCCCAGATCCTGTGCCAGGCCGGCATAGCTTTGTGCATGGCAGATACATGGCAGGGGCGTCCTGGCTCCGGGGGCTGCTGCAAAGGGAATGCTGCAGGCCTGGGCAGTCCTGCGATCTATGTCGCTGTCTCCCACATACAGAATTTTTCCGGAGGGGACTCCCCACTTGCTCAAGATAAGCCTGGCTCCTTCGGGCCTTGGCTTGTAAAAGCCGCTTGAGGCCGTCACAACCGGGTCAAAATACCTTGGGAAGCCCAGAATGTTCAAAACATCCTGCATGCCCTTCTCGGTGCGATTGGTAAGAACCGCCATCCTGATATCATAATTATGCAAAAGGCTGATAAAATCAAGAAAGCCAGGATATATTTTTACCAACGGCATAATCTTTTCGCGGTAGTTGACCACTTTCTCCCTGACAGCGGGAATGGAGTCGTGCAGCTTTTCGGGAAGAAGGTATTGCAGGGCCTGGGCAGTCGTGGCCATGAGGCAGTAGGATTCCTGCTCGTCCGTCATGGGCGGCAGCCCGAAGTGCGCAAGGATGAGGTTGTAATACTCCCTGTTGGCGTCGGCTGAATCGATCATCACGCCGTCGCAGTCAAAGATAACGCCTGTGAGGCCGTCTGGGAAAAGCTTGTTCATATATCTTGTTCGCAGGGCTTATCTGCTGGCAGGCATGGCAAGGCGCACAAAGCGCACTGTCCTCTCCTGGGGCACATTGGAAATTCCGGGCAGGAGATCAGCTGCCTTAAGGCCTGCGCCCTCGCAGGCAAAGCCTTCAGGACATGGCAGGCTCTGTGCAAAGTCTTCCTGGGCACTAAAGGGGACATCCTCAAGATCCTCAGGAAGCCTTGTCCACACAAAGACCGTATTTTCAGGAACAAGGGCCAGGGCGGCCTCAAGCAACAGGCGCCAGTTGGTGTCTGCCTTGGCCGAGTCCTCCTCAAGCTCCTCAAAGAGCGGAATGACGCCTGCATCAAGCGCTTCCTGCTCCTCGTCCTTGTCGTAGCGCAGATCGCTGCCAAGTCCGGGCACTTCCCTGTTGACCCTGGCTACCAGATTGTCGATGTCTGCCAGGGTCTTCTGCTGGTACCAGAACCAGGCGAGAAGCCGCTGCGCCCTCTCACGCTGCTTTTTGACGGCTTCTTCATCGGGTACAGATACGGGCATGGCAGAGGATCCGCCCAGGGCCTCAACCTCGTCCAGCTCCTTCCTGATCCCTGCCTCATGCGCATGCTCGGCCCTGGCCGCTACCATGGCCTGGACATTGTCCCTGCCGCGGGCAAGATCTGCGGAGAAGCTTTCCAGCTCCCTCAGGCAGTCACGCATCTGTGCCGGCGTATACGGCAGGTTCTCAGGCTGGTACATGGCATTGCCAGCCCCATCGTTTTCTGCCTCGCAGGCTGCATCTTGAGGCAGGCCCGGCCAGAGGCGCCGTACCATGGGAAAGCTCTTTTCATGGGCAACCTTCATGCCGGTGCCGTACAAGGCCGGCATCCACAGATATATGTACGGAAGTGCTTCTTTGCTGACTGCCTCATCCATGCTCTTTTCTCCCTTAAAATGTACGGAACGCTGCCTAAAAGTCACGCCCTTCGCCAAAGACGACGGCATTTCTGGACTGGGCATTGTTGTGGATGCGCCCGTTCTTGCACAGGCGGACGACATCCTTCACATATTCCTTGCGCTTGCTGAGGAAAAATGCCAGCGGCCGTGAAAAATCACGCCCTACCAGCCCGTCAACCATGAGCTGGGCCACTTCCCGCTCCCGCAATAGGACAAGCTGCGACAAGGCGATGACAGTCTTGTCGGCATTGGCCATGGTACGCAGCACATGCCTGAAAGCCTCCTGTGCACGGGGCTGGTAGTACCAGAAATACATCATGTCCAGGGCATTGACAATAAAAGACCTTTCCAGGGCTGCTGCCTCGGCTCCGCCGCGGCCGTTAAGGCCGCCCGGGTGCGCCAGGCAGCTGATGGCATCTTCCTTGGGAAAAAGCAGTTCCAGGGCCGTATAGCAGTCAAAGACTGAGCGCAGCTTGTTCTGGTAGTCAGTGATGGCCACGCGCCTGTTGACGTGGCTGTCTGCGCAGCCTTCGATCACGCCGGCAACGGTATCAGAAGCCATCTTGGAGATAATGGAGGCTGCCGGAATCAGGTAGAAGCCTGGATCCTGCACGCCCATTACCGCCAGCAGGCCCCACAGGCCGTGGTTATAGGCCGTAGCCAGGGGAATGCTTATCAGGGCCCTGAAGATATTGCCTATGGCAGCACTGCGCGGAAAGCCCCTGTAGATGTTATGGGAACAGATATAGACGCCGTTGACCAGGTTGATAACGGCCATGACCAGCAGGGGATTTGATTCCGAGTCCACCTGCAGGAATATTCCCAGGAAATAGTAGCGGATAATGACATCCAGCAGCAGGACGCTTATGCCCGTATACATCAGGGAGTCGCAGATACGGTTTACGCTGACCCCGTCACGCCAGTGGATGAGGGTGCTGCGCGAAAAGCCCTTGGAGCTCAGCACCATCTGCAGCACATTGCGCACGCCGGTAATCCCGAACCAGATAAAGGGGCCAAACCACGCCAGAAACCACCATTCCTGGGTATAGAGGCAGGCAAACATGGCGGGTATGAAGCCCGTCATGATCTTTAGGAAATTGGTAAACCTGTTGTTGAGGTAATGGACGCCCGGCGACTTGCTGTTTTCCCCCGGCGGGGTGAAGTTGCGGTAATTGGTGGCGCCTCCTAAGTTGACCAGGTTGCCCTCGTTGCTGATACGCACCGTATCGCCGCTGAAGGCCCATTCCCTGAATTTTTCCATGCCAAGCCTGGAACAGCCTGGCAGAACGCGCAGGGTGCGCAGGAAATTGTCAAAGGGACCGGGATTTTCCCTTTCCCTGTATATAATTCTCTGCTCCACCTCCACCTGGATGGGAATCATGGCCTGCTTTTGCGACTGCTCCTTAAGGAACCTGATGCCCCTCCTTGGCAGTGAGTCCGTCACCACCAGGCCCATGCCAAAGGCACGCGTCCTGTTGGAGGCTCCGGTGCCAAGACGCGTCTTCAATGGCAGCGTCTTGTAGCGTTCCCACAGGGAAGGCACGTTGGTGAGGATCTTCTCAAACTTGGCAGCACGCTCGTCGTCGCCGATATCGTACATCTCG
>JAUMVQ010000071.1 GCA_030530085.1 Desulfovibrionaceae bacterium
TGAAGATAACGAGGTCGTCAAGGAATACTGTTTAAGGAAATATGAGGTGTCCGTAGGCTACGACAATCTCACCGCCCTCCTGAGCGACCAGGTTCTCATCGATAATGCATGTCATGGCAGAACTGACAAGCTGCCTGACCCGCAAATTCTGGCAGTAAACCCCATAGATAGAAAAACTTCCAGAAATTACGATGCCAACGGCCCATGCTACAGCTGGGACTCAAATGAACGCATACGCAAGGACATCATCATGATGACTATGCACAATGCCAGCAACCTTGAAAATATCAACAGGCACGGCCGCGAGTCGCTGAAATCACTTGCCACCCTCTTCTGCGAGTAAAGAGCCATGAAACATTTATCAGTTTTTGCCGTGCTGCTGCTTCTACTCCTGCCTGGCTGCGACCAGCAGATATCACTTGAGGACATAGAGGACCAGGTCCGTACCGAAGTCGTCAGCGAGTTTACCGGCATTGCCACACTGCAGGCAATCTATCTTATAACCTACACAAATTCCCAGGAAAACTTGATCCAGTCTGACGATCTTTATATTCAGACAGACAGTGTCAGCATCGACTACGGCTTCGTTATTGAAGATAAGTCCATACAGGTTATTAAAGGAGACCCGAAAAATATCCTTAAGGTGAGACTGAACAAAGGCAAGCAGATTGCTGTAAACCGTGCTACAACTGAAACGTACAAAACCCATGAAGATTACCTTCCTCTGGGTGACGATGGTAAGCCCGTAGACGTGGACGTTATTATTAATCAGGAAATCAAGGCCGAAGTCCCCAAATATGAAGAAAGCAACCTGAAGCTGGCAGCAGACAATATCAGGAATTTCTTCAAGGTCCTAGCCGCAAAGTACAAACTGGAACTGGATTTCAAGATAGACGGATAATGAACTATTTTTCCGTTCCATTCAGCCTTCACAAGTTCCGGGAACCAAAATCTGCAAGCAAGATGATCCACTTTTCTGACACAGCTTTTACGGGAGGATGCGTTGTCCTGTGCGCCTAAAGGCACAGGTACCTGCGCAAACTTAGGATGAAACTCTACCAGGCCTGCCTTCCTCTTCTGGTCTTTGCCGGCGTCTTCAAGGACACGCCGGAAACTGCCACGACGCCCTATGACGACGTGCGCTCCGATGTGGACCATCTCTTGCAGCAGATGCGCAAACAGTGCGCAGACATTCCCGAAAAAGACTACAGGGAGGCCCTGTTTGCTGTCTGTGCCTTTGTGGACGAGGCACTTCTCACCAGCAGCTGGACCGAAAAGGCCAGATGGCAGGCTCGCACTTTGCAGAGGACCTTCTTTGGCACGGTAAACGCAGGTGTTGAATTCTACGACCACCTGCGCAGCCTCCTTGACGAAAGCAAACCCGCTGCCGGACAGGGCGAGGTAGTCGAGCTGACTGAAATCCTACCTGAGTCTTCGTTTCGCAGGCAGGAAGCAGGCCTTGCAGCCAGAGTAAGGGACGGGATAGCCGGCCTGTGCCGGAAAGGGACTGATCTTGTCCGCAAGGGCAAAAGGAAAAAGGCAGGCACGGCAGAAAAACCGTGGACGACAGCCATACTCAGTGCCTCAGCCGGTAAGGTTCAGGACAGCGGCAATACAGGGCCTGATGTCTGGTCTGATCTCTGGAAGGAAGACATCCTGACTGTCTACGGCGCCTGCATGGCAATGGGCTTTAAGGGACAGTATTTTGCAAAGGAGCAGGACGCACTCTATGCCATGACCAGGGAAAGCCTTGTAAAGGGCATAGGCAGCCGCCTGACGCCAGGCCAGAAGTATTTTTCTCCGGAATCCTACTATATGCCTGAGTCGCAGGGACCAAGGCGGCACATGCCCATAGCAGTACGCTTTGTTCTGGCGGCCATACCCATTGCCATTACGCTTGCGCTCTATATGAGTTACTCCCATGCCCTTTCCGCCTTTACCAGCCACTGGATAAAGGCGCTTGGCGGCTAGGGAGCAGGCAGGCATAAACGCCTTTTTTGCAGCTATTTTTTTTGACAGACAAACAGGTGGAAGCCTTTTTACGGTTTACGCCTGACAGGGAATATTAAGATGCCGGCCACGACATGCCTTGCAGCATGGGCTGGCTATCGGGACAGGGGATGAACAGGGTTCTGGGCTTTCTTATACGCATACTGGTCATTATGCTGATTCTGGCGCTGCTTGGCGGTGCCGGCTGGCTTTTGCACTACTATTGCGGCTGGACCTGGCAGAGCGTGGCCGTTCTCGGCCTGGCGCTCGCTGCCGTAGTCATTGTGGCCATCATGGCGCGCTATATTCACTACAAGAGGCGTGAAAAACGCTTCCTTAAGCGCATGGTGGAGCACGACAATCCCAGCCTGACTACCCAGGGTGACGATGAAAGCCTGGCCAGACTGCGCGAACGCTGGCGCACAGGCATCAGGGCCCTGGAAAATTCCGTCCTGCCCGATCATGGCAGTGCCATCTATTCCCTGCCCTGGTTCATGCTCTTCGGCGAGTCCGGATCCGGCAAGTCAACAGCCGTCCTGCATTCCAGGCTGGGCACGTTTTCCGGATGGAGTGATGCCTCGTCCACCAAGCCTGCCTCAACCCGCAACTGCGACTGGTGGTTCTTCAAAAATGCCGTCGTCATTGACACGGCCGGCCATTATGCCGTCCCTCAGAACAACGGGCAGGAAAGCCGCGAATGGCAGGAATTTGTCAGCCTTCTGGCTGCCTACAGGCGCAAGGAACCGCTCAACGGCCTTATTCTGACATTATCGACTGAACAACTGCAAAGAGGCCAGGAAAGCCTCATTATCTACGGCCATACCTTACGGACCGGCATACATACCCTTGCACGGGCCATGGGCGCCAGCTTTCCCGTCTATATCCTGGTCACGAAAGTAGACCGCATCCTGGGATTCAACGAGCTTGGCGCCCTGCTTTCCAATGAGGAATGCAACCAGGCCCTGGGCCTTCTGAATCCGGAAAGCGGTGCTGCGGGGCACCTTGAGAACATGGCCTTCCTGGAAAAGGCCCTTGCCCACACAAGCCAGCGCCTGCAGGACTTGAGCATGCTCTTCTGTGCCGAGGCAAGGCAGAATGCGAGCAGAATTGCAGCCCTGCCGGCAGAGCTTGCCAAATTCTTCCCGGCCATCAGGGCCTTCACCGAGGCTGTCTTTGCGCCAGGGACCTACGATGAGCCGCAGAGCCTGCGCGGCATCTTCTTCAGCAGCGGCCGCCAGGAAGGTTCAGTCACTTCCAACATCCTCTCAGGGCTTCAGACGTTCAAGGATACAGCCTGGGCCCTGCCAGGTACCAATAAAAGTCTCTTTTTGCGGGACTTCTTCTCCTGCATCCTGCCCAAGGACAGGCCTTTGAGCGACATAGCGGACCGCTGGCTTTCCCGCCAGAGCTTCAGGCGCTACAGGCCGTATATGTGCTATCTTCTCTTCATGCTGCTCCTGTGCGCCTATTTTACGCTCTCATTCAAGATTCACATGGATGACATGCTGGCCAGGCAGAAGAGCATACCTGCTGCCATCACGCTGGACGCTAATCTCAACAAACGTGTCGAGGCTCTCAGCGTGGCAGCCGATACCATCCAGGCCTTTGAAAAGGATGTCCAGGAACACCGCTTCCTAAAGCCCGGCAGGATACAGGCCCAGCAGGTTCTTGACAGCCTGAAGCACAACTACGTTGCCTGGGTCAGGCCCAACCTGATTTTCCCGGAAACAGACAAGCTGGACCACGATCTCCTTGTCATGCCCAGGGACAAGGCAAGGCATTTTCTTGTTTCCTTCTGTGACTACAATTCATGGCTCAACACCGTCATTGACAGAGTCAGGACCGGAGCGGACCTGCCGCCTGTGAGCGACCAGACGGACGAGATGCTGGTCGATCTGCAAGAATACCTGCCCTACTGCAGCGTATACCTGCGCAACGTGCTGGCAAGCTATGCCAGCTGGGAAGATCCGCAGATACGCGACACCATCCTGGCTGACAAAAGCTCCACCATCAACGCCTACCTGCATATTCTGGGAACCAACCTGGACTGGCTCACTGAATGGCTCAACCTGCGGCCTGGTGTCGAGCCTGTAAAGCTGACATCCTTCTGGCCCAAGGGCCCTGCGGAGCCATTTGTGCCGCCGGCCTATACTGTTGCCGGCTTTAACCGCATGGAATCCATCCTGAACCGCCTGCGCGACACTGTAGACGACAACCAGGCCTTTTCCGCACTTGAGGAACAGTACCGCAACGACTACGCCGATGCCCTCCGCGCCTCGTGGTGGCAGCTGGCCGAAGCCTTCCCCCTTGCCCTGCAAAACAATATTTCAAGGGATTCCTGGTCCAGGCTGAACCTGGTCATGGCAGGATATGACAACCCCTATTATGCCTTCGTTACATCAATGGCCAGGGCATTCAAGAAGGTTGCCGACAAGGGCAGGCCCAATATGGAGGATACGCTCATCCTGGCCTTTGCGGATCTTGTTGCCTATCAGAAAAAAGCCGACAAGCCCGATACGCTGGACAAAAAACTGATCCAGAAAAAGGAGGAGCTGACAGCCAGCCTCAGCGAAAAGCATGCCCAGCACCTGCATGACCGCAACTCCGCCTCCAAGGAGCTTGCCGCCTACCATGATGCCCTGGCAGACTTGAGGCAGAATACGGAAACCAGCCCCAAGGCCATGACCATGATGGCCTCTGTCTTCAAGGGCGGAAGCCAGTCCTCTGAGACTGCGCTTATAAAGGCGATACAGGCGGCCGAAGTGATGCAGCTCCATACCTGCTCAACCTACAGGGAGCATGAGGCCTTCTGGCGCCTTATCAAGGGGCCCCTGGCCTGGTACACATACATGGCCGTCATCCGTTCAGCCTGCGAGCTGAACGCTTCCTGGAACGAAACTGTCCTTAGTCCCATTACCATGATGCCGCAGGAATCCGTTCTGGACATGATCTACGATGAGCAGAGCCCCATCAACAAGTTCATCCAGGGCCCCTGCCAGCCTTTCCTCAGCATGGCTTCCGGCGGTTTTGCCCCGGCCACATGGCACGGCCTGCGCTTCCCCTTAAAACAGGAATTTCTGTCCTTCCTTGACCAGAAGAGCGATCCGGCCCGCAAGGCAAAGGAAAAATACGTCGTGGGCATTACGGCACTGCCGGTCAATGTCAACGACATGGCCGCCAAGCCGCACAGGGCCAGGCTGCGCCTTGAGTGCGGGGACCAGACCCAGATTCTGGACAACTACAACTACGAGGTGAGTACAAAGTTCACCTGGGAACCTGCCATCTGCGGCAAGGTCAGCCTGGAATTCACCTTTGACAGCCAGACAGTCACCACGACCTGGGAAGACGAATGGGCCTTCCAGACCTTCCTGAAGGACTTTTCAGGCGGCGAGGTGCTGCTCACACCTGAGGACTTCCCGGGCCAGGAGGAAGTGCTGAACGATCTTGACGTTAAGGAAATCCGGGTGCGCTACAGCCTGAGCAATGTCAATGACGCCCTGATGGCCGAACGCACGCCCACAACGCCGCTTCCGGCAGAAGCCGCCATGTGCACGGACAAGTGGGATGACAATATCGTCTTCAGTAATTTTGCCACCTGGCAAAACGAGCTGCCGCTCACTGTTCATCCAAAGGACATGAAGGACAGCAAAAAAGGCAAAAAGAAAAAGACAGTGCAACCGGTCACGCCACGGACAGGAGACAGCGGCCAGGGAGCATCCCTGCCTGCCCCAAGGAGCGCCAGATAATGAAACGCTTCAAATTTTCCTGCTCCTCCATCCCTGTCATCTACCTTGGCATATGGACGCTCTGCGTCAGCCTGCTCTTTCTGTACGGCATACAGACACACACGATCTGGATGACAGCAGAAATTATCCCGGCTGTGCCGCAGAAGCTTGAGACGCCGCGCCAGCACCCCATGCTGGAAAGCCAGCAAAAGGAGCGGGAAGCAGCAGAGGCCGGGCAGAGGGCACAGCAAATGGCACAGCAGGCGCAAAACGCGCAGGCAGTCCCTGCGCCCGCCACAAACGTCCGGCCCCAGCAGCGCACTGCACGATCGGGCCGGCCCGTTATCGGTGCCCCGAAGATTGAGGAGCAGAAGGATGCCTTTGGCGTCAGCTTCGATCTTGGCAGAGATCCGTCAGGCGAAATCACCACAGCCAGACAGGAAAAGGTAGCCGCCTGGATGATAAATATTCCCGGTAAATGGGTCATGACAGGCCCGGCCTACATAGAGACAGGGCATCCCCTTGTCAGCGCCATACTTGTCCTTATTAATAATAACAGGGCCAGGATTAAGCTCTTTTACCGCAATCCGCATCAGACGGAGGGCAAGCCTCCTGTGGTGACACTGACAGACAGGGGACTGCATATCTCTCTTGTTGACTGACACCCAATGCAATTTTAATATATTTGTTTCACCTGTTCCCGCTTTCTATAAAGCAAGATACTACGGAGACTCTCATGAGCAGCCAAAGCAGATATTATGACATGCCCGGCAATATCAAAATCAAGAACGGCATCGTTCATATAGACATGTACGACGAAGCGCCCGATCCCAAGGCACCGCAAAACGACAATCCCAACTTTGTCTTCAGCGAACGCATTGCCATGTCCCTTCCCGCCTTTGTCGAAATGTACAAACTGATGTCACAGGCCGTGGACAACCTGGTAGAACAGGGCGTCCTGAGCAGGCAGGATGAGGAAGAGAAAGAGGGCACCGTAGAGATTAACACAGATCCCCAGGCAGGACAGGATACAGCATCTGCAGTGACAGCACACGATGCAGACGTTACAGCTGCCCCGACACCGGGTTCTTCCCGCAGGAATTCTTCCAGGCGCAAGAAGAACAAGCGCAGATAGTCCTGCCGCACGGCAGTACCTGCAAAACAAATTCTTGTATTTACAGCACTTTCCTTTTTCAGGAACTATCAGACAGGAGACTCTAATGAGCAGCTTTACCAGATTTTATGACATGCCCGGCAACATCAGGATTGAGAACGGCATTGTCCATATCGACATGTTTGACAAAAAGCCCGGTGCCGACAATGACACTGACACCAAGGCCTATGTCTTCAGCGAACGCATTGCCCTCTCCCTCCAGGGCTTCCTGAAGCTCTATGAAATGATGTCCCAGGTCGTGAACAACCTGGAGCAGCAGGGCGTCCTGACCAGGAACAAGGCCGGCAAGCAGGAAGAAGCTGCCCCCAGCCTGGAAAAGTAACTGGCGCAAGCCGTCACCAAGAGCTTACGAGAGAGAAATGAACAGTCTTACCAAATTTTATGATCTGCCCGGCAACATCACCCTCGGGGACGGTGTTGCCCGCATAGACATGTTTGACAAGCATCCCGTGCAGGACAACGACAAAGAACAGAAATTTGTCTTCAGCGAACGCATAGTGCTGACAATGCCGGGCTTCATTGAACTCTACCGGCTGGTATCGCAGGCCATGAGCGATCTGGAAAAACAGGGTGCCCTGAAAAAGCCGGCCGCAAAGTAATCTCTCTCGTAAGACCTTTTCTTCATAAGCAATATGGCGACAGCATCTTCCAGTATGCCTGCAGGATACCTGCTTCAGGAGACCGCACCATGACATTCCCTGTCTACTATGACATGCCCGGCAATATCACCATCATAAATGATGTTGTCCATATAGACATGTATGACAGGGAATACGAGATGCCCTCGGGCACTGAACCGGCGGATGCTGAGCCATACTACGTCTTCAAGGAACGCATTGTGCTTCCGCTTCCCGGCTTTCTGGAACTGTACCGCAAGATGTCAAGAGTAGTCGGAAAAATGGAAGCAGAACGGGTCCTGACTGCGACTGCCGTGACAGGGCCTGGATTCAAGAGATAGCAGGAGCAAGACATGTCTGACCTGAGCCAGCCGGTCTTCACGTTCACTGTGGACGGACAGGACGAAAAGACCTTCCATGTTGTCCGCTTCAGCGGAAGCGAGGCTATTTCCCGTCTTTATGCCTTTGACATTCTGCTTGTTTCAGAAAAAGAAGACATTAATCCGGCTGATATTCTGCAGGGCACGGCCCATCTGCGCATACTGCCGCCCTTTGCCCCTGAAGGCGGGCTGGAATACACAGGCATATTGTCTTCCTTCCAGGTCCTGCACCGCATGGACAGCCGCTATGTCTATGCCGCAAGACTGCAGCACAAACTGTGGTGGCTGACACTTGTGCAGCAAAACCGCGTCTTTGTGGACAAGACACCCATTGAGGCCTGCACGCAGATACTGAACGAGGCTGATCTCAAGGGGCCGGATTTTGAATGGAAAATTCAGAAATCCTATCCTGCGCGCGAATTTATCTGCCAGTACGGCGAGTCGGACTTTGCCTTTTTCAGCCGCTGGCTGGAACGGCTAGGCATCTACTACTGGTTTGAGCAGACAAAAAACGGTCCCTGCTGCACCATGGCCGACACCAGCATGGCCCATACGCCGCTGCCGGGGGCAGAGACCTGCGACTTTACCGAAGCAAGCGGCCTCAATCCTGAAAACCCGGGCCAGGTCATCACGGATTTTACTCTCACCTGCCCGCCCCTGCCCAAGGAAGTCTGCTGCAAAAACTACAACCCGCAGAAACCGGAACTGGATCTGTCCTGCACGGTCAGTGTGAGCGACAAGGGCCGCGGCACGTTCTACCGCTACGGTGACAACTTCACCACAACGTCAGAAGGCAGGCAGCTGGCTGAAATCGAGGCGCAGTCCCTGCTGTGCAAGGAATCAGTCTTTCGCGGGCTGTCGCATAACCCGTCCCTGAGGCCGGGGCATACCTTTACCCTGCGCAGGCATTTCCGCTCTGCCTGGAATCAGAGCTACCTCACAACAGAAGTGCATCATGAAGGCAGCCAGGCGCGCCTTGTGGCCCGCACCCTCGGCTCGGCAGGCAAAGGCCTGGGCGATGCGGACAAGCTGTTTTACCGCAATTCATTTGCCTGCATCCCTGCCTCCACGCAATACAGGGCAGAACGCACTACCCCCTGGCCCAGGCTTGCAGGATCGTATCCTGCCAAGGTAGACGGCGAGGGATCAGGAGCCATGGCCCAGCTGGACGGCCAGGGACGCTACAAAATAGTCCTGCCTTTTGACAGGGCGCAGCGCGGCGGCGGCAAGGCCTCCTGCTGGGTGCGCATGATGC
>JAUMVQ010000072.1:0-4220 GCA_030530085.1 Desulfovibrionaceae bacterium
TGGCATCCTTGATGGCATCCCAGCAGCGCTGTATGTCGCTTTTCATGCAGCGGGCAAGGCCGCAGATCTGTATATCGGGACCGGCCTGGCGGGCAATGGCCTGCACAGAGTCAAAGTCGCCCTGGCTTGAGGCAGGAAAACCGGCTTCAATAACATCGACCCCCAGCAGCTCAAGCTGGTGGGCAATGCGCAGCTTTTCCTGGAAGTTCATAGTGCAGCCGGGTGACTGCTCCCCGTCGCGCAAGGTGGTATCAAAAATAATAAGGCGGTTAGAAGGCATAAAAAAAACTCCTCTGACGTTACAAGGCAACCTTTGTGCAAAAGCAACCGCACTGCGGCTCCAAGTCAGAGAAGTTCAGCCGCTTTTTACTGCGGCAAGCTGCTTTCGCACACTATCCCTTAAAGGACAGGGTGCGTAGTAGCGCAGTCATAGAGGCCCTGGAAAAATCCAGGGCTGTATGGCGTATAGTGAAATAGTGCCGCATGTATATGGCAGATGCTTGTTTCAAGGGAAATAATCTCTGTTAGCGGTCTGTACGATCTCTGTGAGATGAACAATATGAGATGTACGATACGATTACGGCAGTTTATTGTATTTTATTGCGTTTG
The DNA here is from genome assembly GCA_030530085.1 of Desulfovibrionaceae bacterium. Classification (GTDB taxonomy): domain Bacteria; phylum Desulfobacterota; class Desulfovibrionia; order Desulfovibrionales; family Desulfovibrionaceae; genus Desulfovibrio. The sequence continues at coordinate 610 of JAUMVQ010000072.1, forward strand.
GGAAGAAGAATGTATGTGTACCCGAGCCCCATTGCAATATACAGGACGCAGTACAGAAATCCTACCACCTGCGGCTGGCAGTACAATAAGGACAAAAGCAACAGGAAGAGCATCAGGAAGCGGTAGGGATGCGCCTTGAAGATGTCGTATTCCTTGAAGGAAAAGTAGCGCACATTGCTGACCATGAGCAGGCCGGTACAGAACGTCACTATGGCTGCAAGGCCAAGCGTGAGCCTTGGCAGGGACTCCGTGGCGTACATGGCAAAAAAGACAAACATCACCAGGGTGCAGGAGCCGGCCGGTATGGGCAGTCCCATGAAGTAGCGCTTGCTGCCGGTATGGGCATTGACGTTGAAGCGCGCCAGGCGCAGGGCGCCGCAGGCAGCATAGACAAAGGCTATGGCAACGCCCAGGCGGCCGAGATGGTGCAGCTGCCACTGGAACATGAGCACGGCAGGGGCAATGCCGAAGGCCACCAGATCGGCCAGGGAGTCGAACTGCACGCCGAACTCGCTGGACGAATGGGTCAGCCTGGCCACCTTGCCGTCAAGGCCGTCCATCAGTGCCGAAATGAGCAGCGCAAAGCAGGCCTCGCTGAAGCGCCCGCCCTGTGCCGACCATATAATGGCCAGAAAGCCGAAGAACATGCTGGTGCATGTAATGGCATTGGGGACCAGGTAGATGGCACGCTTGTCCTTGAGCTTGCCCAGCTTGTCCCTGAGTCCTGACTTCACGGGCTGTTCCGTGGTCTCGGACTTGTTGTCTCCTGATTCATCCAGGCTATCTGACATTTGTGTCTCGTCCGCATTCAGGCGGAGAGTCTGTTCCTCTTGAGAAGTCACTGTTTCTCCTGCTGCCTGGCTTCTGCAATATCCTGGTGATATCGGGCAGGCGTCTAAAAAAAATGCCGGAATACTCTAGTCCTGCCTGGCACGGGCTATAACCGTCTGCCCTGCAAGAACTGTCTCGCCCAGGGAGACTGCCGGAATATAGCTGTCAGGCAGATAAAGGTCAACACGGCTGCCAAAGCGGATCATGCCAAAGCGCTGCCCTCTCTTGAGTGTGTCGCCTTCCTCTGCATAGCTCACAATGCGCCTGGCAATGAGGCCTGCAATCTGCACAAAGGTCCAGGTGTTCTCATCCTCGTCCACAAGCTGGTAGGCGCAGCGCTCGTTGTCCTTGGATGCCTTGTCCAGGGAGGCATTGAAGAACTTGCCGGCATGGTACTGCACGGCCGTAATTTTGCCGTCCACCGGGGTGCGGTTTACATGCACGTTGAAAACATTCATGAAAATGCAGACGCACTGCCTCATCTCGCCCGTGACTGGATCAGGACGGCGCTCTATCTTGCAGATGCGGCCGTCTGCCGGGGCTACGGCTATGTCCTTGGCCGTGGGTATTACGCGATCCGGATCGCGGAAGAAATTGAGCGAAAAAGCAACCAGGACCAGGCTGATGACGGTCAGTACAGGGCACCTCAGCATGGCAAAGGCCAGGGTGCAGAGCGTCATCAGGAAAATAATGGGATAGCCTTCAGGCGTTATGGAGCAGTAGGGCGCTTTCAAGGGCATTCTCCGGCAAAGGATAAAAGAAACAGTATAACAGCGGGGCACTGCTCCGCTGTTATACACGATTATTAACTATACAAAGGGAAGGCAGCGTGCCTTACCAGGCCAGTGTCTTCTTGAAGGCATGAGCCAGCTCGTCAACAGGAGCGCTGAAAAGAACGCTTGAGCCTGAGCGGACAAGCATGCTGCCAGTATCAGTCACTGTTCCGATGCGGCTGACGATCTGCTGGTAGCTGCCAAGCATGTCCATCATCGGTGCAAACTCGGGCTTGACCGTGACCAGGATGCGGCTTGCGGACTGGGAGTACAAGGTCTCCATGGCTGTCATGGCCTGGCCTGAGACACGCACCTTGTCGAGATCGATTTCGCAGCCGAGGCGTCCGCCAATGCACATTTCGGCAATGGCCACTGCCAGGCCGCCGTCAGAGCAGTCATGGCAGGCTGAAGCCAGGCGCTGTCCCAGCATGGCATGAACGGCACGGTAGCGCTGCAGAGCCTGTCCTGCATCGACAGTAGGCACCCTGCCGCCCTTAAGGTTCAGCTCGTCGGCTGCTTCGCTGCCGCCCAGCTCATTGCTTGTGCTGCCAAGCAGGTAGATGACATCGCCGGCTTTCTTGAAGTCGGAGGTCTGGGTAGCCACGATATTGTTGATGACGCCTATGACAGAGAAGAGGACCGTGGGCGGAATGGAGATCTTGATGCCGCCGTTCATGTAGTCGTTCTTCATGCTGTCCTTGCCGGAAATGCAGGGAACGCCGTAGGCATAGGAGAACTGCTGCAGGGCCTTGCAGGCCCTCACCAGCTGGGCCATCTTGTACCTGCCGTCCGGAGTGCGCTCGCTTTCGACAGGATCGCACCAGCAGAAGTTGTCAACGCCTGCCATATAGTCGGGATTGCCGCCGACGCAGACTGCATTGCGTATGGCCTCGTCCATGGCATTGGCCATCATCCAGTAGGTGTCGTAGTCGCTGTAGCGCGGGCAGATGCCGTGGGAGATGACCAGGCCCATGTCGCTTTCAAGCACGGGACGGATGACGCCTGCATCGGCAGGGCCGTCGCGCTTGATGCCGCACAAGGGCTTGATGACGCTGCCGCCCTTGACCTCATGGTCGTACTGCCTGATGACGTATTCCTTGGAGCAGATATTGAGGCGCCCCAGCATTGTTTTCAGGAAGGCTTCCTGGTCAATGGCGCATGTATCAAGGGTAATGTCCTTGTATTCCGGCTTGTCCCAGGCAGCATTGAGCTCGTACTGCGGCACGCCGTCGTGCATGAACTCCATCTCAAGCGAGCCTATGACGCGGTCGCCGTAGCGCACTTCAAAGTAGCCTGAGTCCGTGTAGTGTCCCAGCACAGTGGCCTCGACGTCCATCTCGGCTGCCATGTCAAGGAATTCCTTTATATGTTCCTCTGGCACGGCCAGCGTCATGCGCTCCTGGGCTTCTGAGACCAGGATTTCCCAGGGCTGCAGGCCGTCGTACTTCAACGGGGCCAGGGAGATATCCAGTACGCAGCCGCCTGTGTCCTCGGCCATTTCGCCCACGGAGGAGGAAAGGCCGCCGGCACCGTTGTCGGTGATGGCGTGGTACAGTCCCATGTCCCTGGCACGCATGATGAAGTCGTACATCTTGCGCTGGGTGATGGGGTCGCCGATCTGCACGGCCGTGGCCGGGGAGTTCTCGTTCAGTTCTTCCGAGGAGAAAGTGGCACCGTGGATGCCGTCCTTGCCTATGCGTCCGCCGACCATGACGATGCGGTCGTTGACCATGGCTTTCTTCTGCCAGCCGGGCTGGCCGTTTTCAAGGCGCCTCGGGAGCATGCCCACTGTGCCGCAGTACACCAGCGGCTTGCCAAGGTAGCGTTCGTCAAAAACGATGGACCCGTTGACTGTGGGGATGCCAGACTTGTTGCCGCCATGCTCGACGCCGCAGCGCACGCCTTCAAAGACGCGGCGCGGGTGCAGAAGCCTCGGCGGCATCTCGCCTTCATGGAAGGGAGAGGCAAAGCAGAAGACGTCGGTATTGCAGAGCAGGTTTGCGCCCA
>JAUMVQ010000072.1:4320-9130 GCA_030530085.1 Desulfovibrionaceae bacterium
TGGAAGGGAGAGGCAAAGCAGAAGACGTCGGTATTGCAGAGCAGGTTTGCGCCCATGCCTGTGCCCATGGGGTCGCGGTTGACGCCCACGATGCCGGTCAGGGCACCGCCGTAGGGGTCAAGGGCTGAGGGGCTGTTGTGGGTCTCCACCTTGATGCAGATATCCCATTTGTCGCTGAAGGCGATGACGCCTGCATTGTCGCTGAAAACTGAGCGGCAGTAGTCCTCGTCGCCTAAGGCCCTGCGCAAGTCGGCTGTGGTATCGCGGATGCAGGTCTTATACAGGTTGTTCAGATCCTCGGTCCGGCCTGTTTCCTTGTTCTCATAGTGGACCTTGGAGGCAAAAATCTTGTGCTTGCAGTGCTCTGACCAGGTCTGGGCCAGCACTTCCATTTCGAGATCAGTGGGATCTTCGGGAAGGTTCAGAGCCTTGCGGCGTGCCTTTTCGGCATCGTCTGCAAAATGTCCGCTTATGGCCTTCATTTCGGTGAGATTGAGCGCCCAGGTGTTCTCACGGCTTTTGGCCATGAGATCGGCATCAGACATGGAAGAGAGCGGCACTGTGTTCACGGTGCTGTTGGCTGCGCCAGTGACCTTGGCAGCCTGCGGCGCAAAGCCCGGCTCCTTGTCCCATTCTTCCCTGCTCCTGATGCGGTAGCGCTGGATAAGGCCGTTGCAGAGCAGATCCTCGGTGAGCCCCCTGACTTTTTCTTCAGTCAGTTTTTCCTTTCCTGAGACAAACTGGTACTGCACTGCCGTATAGACGTGGATGTCCTCACGATTGCGGCCCAGCACGATGGCAGCCGTATCCCTGGCTGTCCTGGCCTCATTGTCGGTGACGCCGGGCCTGAAGCCCACTTCGACAAACCAGTCAGGTGCAGGGGAACGCAGGGGCAGGGGCTTTATATCGGCAACCTGCAGGATGGGATCGTGCCAGATGCCCTCATTCACCAGGCGGCTGACTTCGTCTTCATTCAGCCCGTCAACTGTAAAAATTTTCAGCTGCCAGACAGCCTCCACCTCTATGCCCAGGGAGCTTTTCAGAGCCCTGGCAGTGGCTTTGCCCTGAATGTCGTCGAGATCCGGTCGCGGGCCGATTTCTATGCGATACAGCATGGCGTAGAACTCCTGACAGGAACCTTGTCCGCAGATTATGCCGCAAAGTGCCTGATAATATGTCAGATGATATGATTTTGGTTACTTTTTGCGATCCCTGACATAGGTCAGGATTTCTTCAAGGATGCCGCGCTCGCTGCCATTTGGCAGGTCGTTCAGGGCAGAGGCGGCCTTGTCGAGGTACACATCGGCCATATGCCGTACCTCCGTGTCAATGCCCATTGTCCTGATTTGTGCGCAGACTGAGGTAATTTCTTCTTCGCTGAATGCACCCTCAGCAAACTTCGCATTGAAGCTGCTGCGGCTAGCCTCATCAAGCCTGTCCCTGTAGATCTGCAGGGGCGGGGTCAGCTTGCCCTCGCGCAGATCCCCTCCGGACGGCTTGCCTATTGTGGCCGCATCGGCCACGTCCAGGGCATCGTCCACTATCTGGAAGGCCAGGCCTGTGCATTCCCCGTAGACTGCTGCAGCCTCTGTCTGCTTCTGGGTTGCCTTTGCAAACAAAGCACCCATCTCGCAGGCTGCCCTGATGAGCCTGGCTGTCTTGCCGCGGATAATGTCCGTGTATTCCTCAGCTTTCAGGGCAGTATTGCGCAGGGCATTGAGCTCAAGGATTTCGCCGGCCGTAGTTTCGGCAGTTGCCTTGGCAAAGACATGGCACAAGGCGGGATCATTGTATTCGGCCACACAGGCATTGGCGCAGGAGAGCATGGCATCGCCTGCCAGGATGGCAGTTGTATTGTCGTAGACCACATGGGCCGCAGGCTTGCCGCGCCTTGTGTCTGCATTGTCAATGACATCGTCGTGCATGAGCGTGGCACAGTGCAGCATTTCAAGGGTGCAGGCCAGCCTGTACAGGCTGCGGCCAGTGCCGTCGTCCTTTGCTCCGAAAAGCCTGGCAAAGAGCACTGTCAAAAGAGGCCTGAGCCTTTTTCCGCCGGCCATGAGGGTGTGCCTGGCAGCTGGCTTTGCAGGGCCGGGCAGTTCCTCAGCCAGGGCTTCAAGAGCTTTGTTTATGCCGGGAAGCTCAAGCGCCATGCGTGCTTTGAGAAGAAGAGAAGCCATAAAATACCCAGGTATAAGGCCTACAGGCGGCGGTAGTCGAAGCCGGCATCAAGCATCTTCTGCTTGTCAAAGAAGCCCTTGATGTCAAAGAGGAAGGGATTTTCCTTGTCGCGGAAAAGAGCCTTGATGGCATCAAGGCCAAGCTCTGCATAGGCCTTGTGCGGCACGGCCAGGATAAGGGCGTCCAGGTCATGCAGCTCGTCCATAGGCACAAGCTTCTGCCCGTAGTGGTGCATGGCCTCATCCGGATAGGCCTGGGCATCGGTTACCAGGACTTCCAGCCCGAATTCCTTGAGCTCGGCGATGATATCGACCACGCGCGTATTGCGCAGATCAGGCACGTTTTCCTTGAAGGTAAAGCCGAGAATGCCGACGCGTGCACCACGCACCACGCAGCCGCGGCTGATCATGGCCTTGACCACGCGCTGGGCTGCCACGCGGCCCATGCTGTCGTTGATGCGGCGCCCTGACAGGATGACATCGGGATGGTAGCCCAGCTCCTCGGCCTTGAAGGTCAGGTAGTAGGGGTCAACGCCGATGCAGTGCCCGCCCACAAGGCCGGGACGGAAGGGGAGGAAGTTCCACTTGGTTCCGGCTGCCTCAAGCACTTCAAGGGTATCAATGCCCATGAGGTGGAAGATGACAGAGAGCTCGTTCATGAGGGCGATATTGAGGTCGCGCTGCGTATTTTCAATGACCTTGGCAGCCTCTGCCACCTTGATGCAGCTTGCCCTGTGGATGCCGGCCTTCACAACGGATCCGTATACGCCGGCAAGCAGGTCGGCAGTGGCCTTGTCTGAACCTGAGACAATCTTGGTAATCGTCTCCAGGGTGTGCACCTTGTCGCCGGGGTTGATGCGCTCGGGCGAATAGCCCACGGTAAAGTCAGTGCCCATCTTCAGGCCGCTGTGCTTTTCCAGCAGGGGAACGCAGACTTCCTCTGTCAGGCCGGGATAGACGGTGGACTCAAAGCAGACGATTGTACCCTTTTCCATATGGTCGCCTACAAGCTCAGAGGCTGAGACAACAGGGGTGAGGTCAGGCGTCTTGTGATCGTCGATGGGAGTGGGCACGGCAACGATAATGACGCCGGCACGCTTCAGGCAGGCAGGATCGGCAGTGTATTCGATCCTGGCTGCGGCAAGCTTTTCGTCCGTGACTTCGTTGGTATGGTCGTGTCCGCCCTTGAGCTCTTCAATGCGGGCCTTTGATATGTCGAAGCCTATGACGTCGAAATGATGTGAAAAGGCAACTGCCAGGGGCAGTCCCACATAGCCCAGGCCGACAACAGCCAGGGGTTTGCGGTGCTGGGACAAATCTTCAAATGTAGTCATGGCTTTCATCCTTAAACATTAGTGGAAATACTTTACAAAAAAGTATGGTGCATGGCACAAAAGCTGTATGGAACACTTTGATACTATGCTTTTTATCAAGGCTTTCGGACTGGCAGTTGCCATGGAAGGAATGCTCTGGGCCGGCTTTCCGGGAAAGATGCGGGAAGCTGCCCTGCAGGCTTCCAGGCAGTCGAAGACAACGCTGCGCGCCATAGGAAGCATCATGGTTGTCGCCGGCGTCCTTGTCTGTGCCCTTGGCTTCTGAACAACAAAGACCTTACGCCTTTTTCTCGCCCACATGCAGGCAGACTATGCCGCCGGTGAGCTTTTCGTAGCTCACCCTGGCAAAGCCTGCCTTTTCCATTTCCCTGGCCAGTTCCCAGGCGCTGGGGAACTCGCAGATGGTCCTGGCAAGATAGCTGTAGGCTCCGTCGTCATGCGAGATCAGGCGCCCTATGCGCGGCAGAATGGAGTTCAGGTACCAGTTGTAGAGGCCGCCGAAGATGCGCTCCTTGCCGGACCCGAATTCCAGGATGCAGACGCGCCCGCCGGGCACCAGCACCCTGTACATTTCGGCAAGTGCCTCGTCCCTCGGCACGATGTTGCGTATGCCGAAGGCTATGGTCACGCTGTCCACGCTGCTGTCAGGCAGCGGGATGTGCTTGCCGTCTGCATTGACGGGCAGGATCCTGTGCTCCAGGCGCTTCTTAAGCTTCTGTCTGCCGTGCTCAAGCATGGGCAGGCAGAAGTCCATGGCCAGCACATGGCAGTCATGGTGTGCCTTGCGCAGGGCAAAGCATACGTCCATGGTGCCGGCTGCAAGGTCAAGGAATAGATGCGCTGGTCCGGGAACTGCGGCCCTGGCCAGCTTGCGGCGCCAGTAGCAGTCTATGCCCAGCGAAAGGACATGGTTCAGGAGATCGTAGAAGCGGGCTATGCGTCCAAACATGCCGGACACGGCCTTGTCGTGCCCGCTCACAGTGTTCTGTTCCATTAAGGCTACCTGTTCTCTTCTACCAGCTACTGGCGGTCATGAGGATTGTCGGAAGTGTTCCCGGCCTCAAGGATGGTCTTGTAGACAACCCTGAAGATGTTGGGAAACGCATTTTCGATATTGTTCTGTGAGACGTTCCTGGTCTCAATGAGCTTGCAGGTCAGCTCCTTGGCCACCTGCAAGGCTTCCTTCTGATCCTTGTCCAGCATATGCGCCTATCCTTTCAGAAAAAGAAACCCGCCCTCGGGGAATGGCCATGACCCCCCATGGGTCACAGCGGACGGGAAGAGAACGGAAATGGG
>JAUMVQ010000001.1 GCA_030530085.1 Desulfovibrionaceae bacterium
ACCCTGGCTCCGGGACGGTTGCTGAAGATAAGCCGTATGTCCACATCAAGCACGCCGGCCTTCATCAAGTCTATCATGGCCTGGGCATTGGTACCGTTTCCTGATGCCACAATGGCAATGGGCAAAGTCATTCCACTCTCCTTACGGATCAGGCTCCGAAGTGTCTGACCAGTTCCTCCACCAGTGCGGGTATAGTATACTCCTCAGGCTGTATGCCTGCCTTTAAGCCGTGTTTTTCCAGTGTCCTGGCCGTAACCGGGCCTATGGCTGCCAGGCTGACCTCCGGATGCTCCTTCAAAACATCAGCAGGAACAAGGGACAGGAAATTCTCCACCGTTGAGGAAGACCCAAAGGTTACGCAGTCAACCTTCCCCTGCTTAATGCGCTCAAGGATCTCAGCGCAGGGAGCCTCTTCAGGCACTGTCCTGTAGCAGGCAATGACATCTACGACTGCACCGGCCTCGCGCAGGGCATCGGGAAGCACTTCCCTGGCCTTTTCAGCCCTGGGAAGCAGGAAGCGTGCCCCCTTGAGGGAACCACACTTTTGCAGGGCAGCAATAACGCCTTCTGCGACATACTTTTCGGGAACTATATCGGCATAGAGGCCGTGCGCCTCAAGTTCGGCTGCTGTTGCGGGTCCTATGGCCACCAGCTTGCAGGAACTGAGTGCCCTGGCATCAAGTCCCTGTTCCCTCAGGCTCTGCCACAGCCTGCGCACGCCGTTGACAGAAGTACAGATCACATAATTGTACTCCTGAAGCCTGCGTACAGCCTGGGCCATTGCCTCTCCGGGCAGGTCCTCAATACGGATGGTGGGGAACTGCACAACTTCTGCGCCAAGTTCCTGCAGGTCACGGGCCAGGCCGCTTGCCTGGGCACGGGCCCTGGTCACGACCACGCTGCGCCCGAACAGGGGACGCTGCTCAAACCAGTTAAGCTCATCGTGCAGGGTGCAGACAGCACCCACAATAATCACGGAAGGATTGGTAAATTTCTGCCTGACTGCTTCCTCAGGAAGCTCTGCCAGGGTACTGACAAGGGAGCGCTGGCAGGGCGTTGTGCCGCGGTACACCAGCGCCGCAGGCGTTGCCGGATCCATGCCGGCGTCAAGAAGGTTGCGGACGATGTTGGGCAGGTTCTTCATGCCCATGACAAAGACCAGGGTAGAGGCGCTTCTTGCCAGGGCCGGCCAGTCAAGGGCGCTCTTTTCCTTCTCCGGATTCTCATGCCCGGTAACGATGGTGACAGAGGAGGCAAAGTCCCTGTGCGTCAGCGGGATGCCGGCATAGGCAGGGGCTGCGATAGTGGAGCTTATGCCAGGCACTTCCACAAAGCGTATGCCTGCCTGCAGAAGCTCCTGGGCCTCTTCGCCGCCGCGGCCGAAGATATAGGGATCTCCGCCCTTGAGGCGCGCCACGTTCTTGCCTTCCTTTGCCTTTTCTATGAGCAGGGCGTTGATTTTGTATTGCGGCAGGGCGTGCTGGTCGGCAATCTTGCCCACATAGATTTTTTCCGCATCGGAACGGGCAAAATCAAGGAAGCCGGCATTGGCCAGGGCATCGTAGACTATGCAGTCGGCAGAGCTCAGGATATCGCGGGCTTTCAGCGTCAGCAGGCCGGGATCCCCGGGGCCTGCGCCAATGAGATAGACTGTTCCGTTCATCAAAAATCCCCACGTCCCAGTTCAAGAAGGGTACGGGCGGCAAAGCCGCTGCATCCTTCGCTGCACAGGGCAGTTTCCTTTTCACACCAGTCAACACCGGCAATATCCAGATGAGCCCAGGGTGTATTGTCTTTGATAAAATGCTTGAGAAAGAGGGCTGCTGTGATGGCTGCGCCCTGGCGCTTAAAGCCGGTGTGGCAGATGTCTGCAACTGGGCTTTTCAGCTTGGTCTTGTAGCCTTCCCACAAGGGCAGGCGCCAGCTGTACTCGCCGGCTTTCTCGCCTGCGGCAGCAACCTGTTCAGCCAGGCTGTCGTCATTGCTGAACAGTCCTGCCACCTCATCGCCCAGGGCCGTGGCGCAGGCACCTGTCAGGGTGGCCACGTCGATAATGGCCCTGGCATCCCAGGTCTGCTGCACATAGGCCAGGGCATCGCACAGCACAAGGCGTCCTTCGGCGTCTGTATTGACGATCTCTATAGTGTCGCCTGAAAGGCCTTCCACCACATCGCCAGGACGCATGGCATTGCCATCGGGCATGTTTTCAGCCAGTGCCATGACGCCTATGACGCGGTTAGGCACTTCTTCCTCTGCCAGGGTGAGTATGCTTGACAGCGTGGCCGCAGCCCCTGTCATGTCGCTCTTCATCATGTGCATCCCGGCAACGGGCTTTAGGCAGAGGCCGCCGGAATCAAAGGTAATGCCCTTGCCCACAAACACTATGGGCTTGTCGTTTTCATGCCCCTTGGGCGCATATTCCAGCACAACCAGCCTTGGCGGATGCTGACCTCCGCTGCCCACGGCCAGATGGGCCCCAAAGCCCTTCATCTCAAGCTCATGCTCGTCCATGATGGTAACAGTCAGCCTGCTGTCCTGGGCCAGGATGACAGCTTTTTCAGCAAAGGTCTCAGGATACAGGACATTGCTCGGTGCCATGGCCAGCTTGCGGGCCAGAATGACACACTCAGCAGCCCTTTCGCCCTTCCTGGCAGCCTTGCGGGCCTCGTCAGGAACAAACTCTTCCCTGAAGCCTATGCCAAGCCACTGCAGTTCTGGCAGCATTTTGTCCTTTGTCGTCTTCTTGAAGCGGCTGTTGGAGTAGTTGGCAAGATTTGCCGCATAGACAGCTTCTTCTAAGGCAACCAGCTCATCGCCCAGGCGCTTCAGGCTGAAAAAGGGAATGTGCGCTGACTCAAGGTGCAGGGCACGGGCCTTGGCAACGCCTTTGGCAAAGGCCGTGCGTATGGCTTCAAGGACTGACCTCTGCTCTGTGCACTTCTCGCCCATGCCTATAAACATGACCCTGGAATACGGCAAATCCTTGTGCCCGTAGACAACAGAGATTTCGCCTTTTCTGCCGCTGACATCGCGCATGCCCGGGGCTATCTGCAAGAACGGGGCGGCCTCGGCCAGATCTGCGCAGGTTACCAGTATATTTTCATTTTCCCAGATGGGAACAAGAGCAACACCGGCAGTCCATCTGTCCTCGCCGCCGGCATGAAAAAACAATTCCATAAGAGGCACTCCTGTCAGCACTTAAAAAGCACTTGTTAAGCAATCATATCAGAAAACAAAAGTTCAGATATCTAAAGGTGACAGTATACCTTGACAAGGGAGGACTCACAAGTATTTAGAAAGACGCCGCATGGGTACAGAAAGGCTGGCCAAAAGAGCCAGCTTCGTCCCATCCGATGAAGGCATATGCAAATCATGCACACTGTCTGGCGGCCTCTTTGTTTCGCCTCTTCCCTGGCTGCCTCACCCATTCTTCATAACCTGACCCAAAGACTGCCATGCTCTTCTATGTCCACATCCCCTTCTGCCGCAGGCGCTGCCTCTATTGCGCCTTTCATTCCGTGGCTCTTGGCTCCAAAGCCGTGCCCGATGGCTTTATTGAGACTCTGGTCCGGGAAATTGCCTTCTGGGGAGAGCACAAGGATCTTTTTGCAGGCCAGGTCAGCACAGCAGCCAGTGATGTAGCAGGCGATATAGCCAACGATACAGTCAGCAGCATTTTTTTTGGCGGCGGAACCCCGAGCCTGCTTGCTCCCTCAGACATTGATCTCATTCTGAAAACCATAGCAAGGTATTTCAAGGTCGCAAAAGATGCCGAAATCAGCATGGAGGCAAATCCTGACTCCCTTTCTTCCAGGGACATGGTGCGGGATCTTGCCCTTTGCGGCATAAACCGCATCTCCCTTGGCGTGCAGAGCATGGATGACACTGAGCTTGCCATGCTGGGACGCCTGCACAACGCAGCCCAGGTCTATGCTGCCTGCGAGGCCGTGTATGCAGCAGGCATCCCGTCCCTAAACCTTGACCTTATGTGGGGCCTGCCGGGCCAGACAGTGCAAGGGTGGCGCAGCACGCTGCAAAAAGCCTTAAGCCTTGAGCCTGACCATCTCTCAGCCTACAGCCTCACCCTGGAAGAAGGCACACCCATATCCAACATGGTGGCACAGAATGAGCTTGTGATGCCCGATGAGGACACGCAGGAAAATATCTATCTTGAGGGCGCAAGCCTTTTGGAGCAGGCAGGCCTTATGCACTATGAGATTTCCAATTATGCTAGGCCCGGCCATGAATGCCGCCATAACCTTGGCTACTGGCAGCAGCAGCCCTATCTGGGTGTCGGACCTTCTGCTGTCTCAACAGCAGGGAACAGGCGCTTTACGTCCCCGCCAGACCATGATGTGTGGGAAAAGGCTGTTCTTGAGGGCAAGCTGCCGTATTACTGTGAAACACTGTCCAAAAGGGAACAGCTGCAGGAACTCATTATGTTGCGGCTGCGCACCGCAGAAGGACTGCCCTTTTCTGCCTATGCAAAAGCCTGCGACAGATCGTTTGGCGATGACTTTGGCTCCCTCTTACACGCTCTTGAGGATGCCGGCTATACAAAGTCAGACGCAGAGCACGTTGCCCTCACCGGCAGTGGCATGCTCGTCTCAAACGACATCATGGCCAGGTTTTTTGCCATCCTGGACGAGCTTAGCTTGTAAGCTATATAGTTGTATGTTCTATATAGCACTACTTATTTATCATACTGTAAACACAGCAAAAACAGCCTGAAAAAATGGTTTATTAGCCGGGCAGGCTCATGAGCTGCATTTTTCCCATATGCTCAAGTTCCTCGCAGACTGACAGGGACTCATACGGGGTTTTTCCGATGGCGCACAGTCCGTGTCCTTCCATAAAAACAGCACGTACCTCGGGTTTGGCAAAGCCATTGGCAACGGCCATGGCCAGTTTCTGCGAACCGTTGGGAAAGAAGGGAGCAAAGGCAAGTGCTTTCAGCCAGATCTCAGATTCTAAGACAGGCATGCTCAAGAATTCTTCCCTCTGCCCCTTAAGGCGCATGGACAAGGCCAAAAGGGCTGCCGGATGAACGTGCAGCACTGCTTTTGCATCAGGACGTGCCTTATAGACGGCAACATGCATGGGCGTCTCGCTTGAGATCTTTGCTCCCATAAGGATGTGCCCTTCCATATCGCACAGGGCAAGGCCGTCTGCACCCATATGGCCCTTGGCAACGCCTGTGCCTGTTATCAGCATGCAGCTATCTCCATTTGCGGATGCAAGCCTGATGCTCATATTGCCGTTAAAGCCGCGCATAAGGCCAAGAGTCCAGGCATCGCGGCACACTGAGGCCATATTGCCAAAAGCCTCTTCCAGCTCTTCCTTTTTTAAGCCGTGTTCCTTAACTGCGGCGGCAGCCCAGGCTGCCTTTTCAAAAAACTGCGTGCCGAGACTCATGCGCTTCCCCCTTTCAAAAACTGTTTTTGCGCCGCTTGATCAGGCGCTGAAATGATCAAAGCCATGAAGATCGTCGATGCACTCATTGTTGCACATAATATGGCCTGAATCAGTGACCACGCCCAGCTCCCATAACTCGGGTATGGCTGCATGCAATGACTGCAGCATGTCAGGGGCGCAGCTGCCAAGCAGGCAGTAGTCATCACCGCCAAGCAAAGCCTCATGAACAGGATTTCTGCCATTCTGCCTGCACCATTCTACCACTTCCCTGTGCAGGGCGCCGGCAGGAAGCAGAAGCTCAGCGCCCAGCGGGTGCTTTTCGCCCTGCATGCCCAGAAGCCTGGGCAGATCCCTGGCAAGGCCGTCAGAGACATCCATCAGGGCCGGAGGCCTGGCATTCTGCCCGGCCCTTGCCAGTATGAGCCCGGCATCGACCTTGGGCTCAGGAGACAGCAGGGCCTTGCAGGCATGGGGCCAGGAAGATGCGGCCTGCCTGCCGTCTTTTTCCATGACATGGAGGCCTGTGCGCGCAAGGCCTACAGTGCCGACGACAAAAAGGACATCTCCGGGAAGAGATCCGCCCCTGGTCAGAAAGCCAGTCCTGCTGTTTTCTTCGCCAAAAACAGTGACAGAGACAAGCAGCTTGCTACTTTTAGACAAGTCACCGCCCACAAGGGCCACCGAATACCTGGATGCCAGTGCGCCCATGCCGCTGAAAAAATCATTGAGCCAGCCTCTCTCAACAGAAGAAGGCAGTCCCAGGTTCATGGTAAAGCAGAGAGGCCTGGCCCCTGAGGCAGCCAGATCGCTGATATTGCAGGCCAGGGCCTTGTGCCCTATCTCCTCTGCCGTGGCATAGGCAGTCCTGAAGTGCACATCCTCTATAAAAAGGTCTGAACTGACAGCCAGAGGCTTGGTGCTGGTCAGAAGGCAGCAGTCATCCCCGCGGCCCAGCGCTATGCCCTCTTTCTGGTGATTGGGAAAATAACGGTCCAGCGATTTCAGGATGGCCTCTTCGGACACAAGCTGTCCGTACTTTTTGCCACCTGCTCCCTGGCTTGCAGCCTGATTCGTTGTCTGACTTGTCGCCTCACTCATAGCCTTTCCCTCCTATGACCGCCCTGCCTTGTTCTGGACAAAGACATAGGAGGCCGCAATGAGCTTTTCGCCAAGAGCCGGGAAAAGCACAGCAACTTTGTCGGGCGCTGTAAAGCCTTTTATCTCTCCCTCGCCAAAAATCCGGTGCCGGCATTTTTTTATGCGGCCCTGGCGGATGAGATCCATACAGGTGCTTGCAGGCACAAAGGGCTCGTCTGTGCCGCTGCCGCCTGCTGCAGGCGCCTGCTTTGCCTGGCGGGAAGCATTTTGGTCAGCAGCCTCTGCCGTGCCTGCATTGTTCTGCCTCACACTTGCTCCCTTGCCGGAGCAGAAGAGACGCCCGGTACTGTCGCCGACACAGCGGATTACTGCGGAAATATCAAATATCTCGTCGAGGAAATCGCTGGGATCGCAGTACTCAAGTCCCTGCCCGTACTGGGAACAGGCCTTGTAGTAGCAGAGGTAGAGGTTGTTCATGGCCCTTGTGCAGGCCACGTACATCAGCCTGCGCTCCTCTTCCATGACTTCCTTGCGGAAAGAGGCAAAGCGGGACGGGAAGCGCCCGGTCACAAGGTCGAGCACTATGACTGTATCCCATTCTAGGCCCTTGGCAGAATGAATGGTCGAGAGGGTCACGACCTCTGTGTCCTCTTCTTTCTTGTCCACGCTGTCCAGCTGCATTTCAGCCAGGAAAAGGTCCAGGATTTGCATGTCCTGGGCCATCATGCGCAGTTCGTCAAGGCCGTGCCTTCTGTGCGGATAGTCTTCAGGATAGAGCTCTTCAAAGTGCGGCTCATAGATGTCCATGACCTGCGACATAATGTCCTGCACGCTTAAAGCATCCTGCTTTTCCCTGAGCGCGTCCAGCCTGCCTATCTCCTCAAAGAAGCCCGGATACTTTGCTTCCATTTTGCTGCGCCTGGCAGCATCGTTCAGGCTGTCGAACATTTTCTTTGCCGTCTTGACGCCGACCTTGTCGAACATCAGGGCCAGGCGGGTAAAGGCCAGCTCGTTGCCGGGATTTACGATTAGGTTGAGATAGGCCAGGAAATCCTTGATGTGTGCTGCTTCCTGGTAGCGCAGGCCGCCATACTTGCGGTAGGGGATGCCAAGCGCAGTCAGCTCGGCTTCTGCCTGGTAGGACTGGTGCCCGTTCCTGAACAGGACGGCAAACTCCGAGGGCTTTCTCCCCTTGTCCCTGATCTCCGAGGCGATAAAGCGGGCCACAAACTTGCCCTGCTCATAGTCTGTGCCGCACTTCACGGTATGGACGGCAAGATCTTCTTCCCTCACTGCTTCCAGCGTCTTGGCATAGGACTCGTCAGACCGGCTCATAATGGTATTGGCCACATCGAGCACGGACTGCACCGAGCGGTAATTTTTTTCCAGGGCAATGACCCTGGCTCCGGGGAAAAGCTCTGAAAAATCCAGGATATTGCGTACCGTGGCTCCCCTGAAGCTGTAGATGGACTGGGCTTCATCGCCTACTGCCATCACGGAGCGATCGCCCTGCAGGTTTCCGGCCAGCAGGCTTATCAGGCGGGCCTGCACGCGGTTGGTGTCCTGATACTCGTCCACCAGTATGTGCTGGTACTGCTCCTGCATTGCGCTGCGCACCTCGGCATTGTTCCTGAGCAGGTCCTCAAGCTCAAAAAGCAGGTCATCATAGTCAAGCACAAAGGCCTCGCGCTTGGCCTCTGCATAGGCCCTCTGCATTTCCTCAAGCTCGCCGGTAAAGCCTGCCAGATGCTGGGCCTCCTTCCTGATTATCTCGTCAAGCCCTGTTTCCTTGTTTCTGGCCTTGCTTATAAAGCCCGTTATGGCCTGTATCTTGGGAAAGCCCTTGACGCCCTTGGCAATATTTTTCTCGTCCTTGATGCGTTTGAGCATATCGTTCTGATCTGTAGCATCCATGACGGTAAAGGGATGGCCTTCAAGCCAGTCAGGCTTGTACTGGCGCAGCAGGCGGTAGGCAAAGGCATGGAAGGTGCCTCCGGTGAGGCCGTGCAGATCGCCATTGAGCAGCACCTGCGCCCTGTCCAGCATTTCCTTGGCAGCCTTGCGGGTAAATGTCAGCAAGAGGATGTTCCAGGGGGCTGCGCCATGCTCTATGAGCCATGCCAGCCTGTAGACTATGGTCCTGGTCTTGCCGGTTCCGGCACCGGCTATCACCAGCATGGGGCCGGCTTCTGCAGAAACGACCTTGTACTGGGATGCGTTGAGAAGGTCCTGATAGGGCAGCATGGCAAATCCTCTTTTTTAAACAGCGTACAAGTGTACCGTACCAGTCTTTTTTGCTGCTACAGGTCCCCTGCCTTGTTTTCTTCTTCTGTTCCCCGGACAATGGCTCCTATGCTTACGCCAAGGCTGAGCATGGCATGGCCGAACCACCACATGCGCAAAAGCTCATGCCCGAAGACCGCATCTGCAAGCCAGGTAACCCACGCCAGGGCAAAAAGCCCGGCCAGCTGCCAGTACAGTCTGCTCTGTCCCGGCCTGTCGTTCTCTCCTTCAAGAGGAGGCTGCCACGTCCCGCCAATATGGGGCACTATGTGCCAGGCCTGCCACAAAAGCATGCCGAAGAGGAAGGTTGCTCCGAACAGTGCTCCCACCACACCCGTTGAATAGAGGATGTCCAGATACATGTTGTGCGGGTGGGAGATGGTTATGACATCGTATTCAGGTATCAGGCCAAGCGCCCTGAAAGCCGTATTGTACATGTCAATGCCGGCACCGAAGACGGGGTTTTCCCAAAATACGGACCAGGCCAGCTTCCAGAGGCTCCAGCGGCCGTCCTTGGCCACATCGCCGTAATTGAACCTGCTGACATCCTGGTGCTGCATAACCAGTACGGCAATGCCGACAGCAAGGATGATTGCCACGACAAGGATCAGGCTTTTTCTGGAACGATGGCACAAGACCCAGGCAATGGCAGAAACAGTCAGGGCCAGCATGGCCGATCTGACAGCCGATCCGGCCAGCGTATAAAAGCCAGGCCCGAAGACAAGCAAAAGGATGACAAAAGAGACGGCAGGGGAAAACTTTTCCCTTGCTATATACCAGAGCCCGAAGGCAGGCACAAAGACCAAAGACAAATAGTTGCCTATCTCATAGTCGTCCATGACGGCAGTCAGCCTGCCGCAGTGGGCGGCATAGCCCATCACAAAGTCTATGCCGTAGACAGACTGGTAGATGCCGTCCAGGCCGACCCAGAAGACGGCAAGGCAGGCTGCAAGCGTCAGCCTTTTCAGGTCTTTGAGGCTGCGCACGCACTCCATGCCCAAAAAGGGCAACAGCAGGCCCTTGTTGAGCGCTGTCCCTACCTCAAGGAAGGAGGCCCAGGGGTTCATGGAAAAGACAATGCCTATAAGCAGCATGACATACAGGCAGATAAAGAGCGGCCACACAGGCAGGCGGCTTAAGACTGTCTTTTTCCAGGCCGAGCGGTAATAGAGGGCAAGGAAGATGGCGCAAATCAGGGGCATAACTTCCCTGAAGCCATACCCTATGATGTAGAAGGCCAGATGGAACCAGAAAGTCCAGAAAAGACAGGAATGCCAGAATTCTCCCGGATCCCTGTCCTTCAGCTCACGCATTTTCTGTACAAATGAGGCCTTGCGCCCCTGCCCTTCAGCCTTCACTTCTTCCATTCTTTTCTGTCTCTCCAACCTGCGTTCTGCCGTCTGTCCTGCATCGTGGCCTGCATATTCTAACAGGGCCTGACAGGGGCCTAATAGGCACCCTTGCGGAACAGGACAACGGGCACAGTGCGCATCAGTATCCAGATGTCAAACCAGACAGACCAGTTGGAAACGTAGAAGAAGTCATAACTGACCCTGTCTTCGTAATTTGTATCATTTCTGCCCGAGATCTGCCACAGGCCCGTAATTCCGGGCCTGACACGGATATACTCGTTAAAGACGGCGCTGTACTTGCTCTTTTCGTCATCAACAATGGGCCTGGGACCCACCAGGCTCATGCTGCCGGTCACCACGTCGTAGAGCTGCGGCAGCTCATCCAGGCTTGTCCTGCGCAAAAAGCGCCCCAGGGGCGTTATCCTGGGATCGTTTTTCAGCTTGTGATCCCGGTCCCATTCTTCCTGCAGCTCAGGGTTCTCAGCCAGGTAGCTTTTGATAATCTCGTCTGCATTGCTCACCATGGTGCGGAACTTGTGCACCCTGATTTCCTTGCCGCCGCGCCCTATGCGGCGCTGGGCATAAAAGACAGGCCCCTTTGAGTCCAGGCGTATCAGCACAGCCAGCACGGCAAAGACTGGCAGAAGCACAATCAGGGCGCAGATGCAGAGTGTCAGGTCCATGGCCCTCTTCATGGCCAGGCGGCGCCAGTCATGCAGGCGCTGCTGCAGGAAGAAGCCGGTCGAATAGTTCACGACATAGGGCATGGTCATAAAGGCGCGCAACCTGTCTTCCCTGGCCTTAACGGGCATGATCAGGATATGGCAGAAATACCTGTTGATGGTGGCGATGAGCTTGCCGTTGCCCATGGCATTGTTCATGGCCAGCATGACCACGCTGCCAGGATATTCCCTGGCCATGGCAGCCATTTTTTCACCAATCTCATCTGTCATGACTTCCGGAACATCCAGGAAGGCAACTGGCTTGAGGCCAAGCTCAGGATGCCTGCGCAGATAGTGCCACAGATCCTTGCCAGTATCCGAGCTGTCCATGCAGATCAATGGCAGCCCCCACCACTGGTAATTGCAGAAGAGATGCTCCACCAGCTTCCTGCCAAGGGGAACCGTAAAGCAGGCAATCATCCAGCTGACCAGGATGCAGAAGCGCGAATAGATATGGCCTGACTTGGAGAGGAAAAAGATGATCGCCACAAAGGCAAAGGTTATGGACACATAGGTGAAAATAGCGCAGAGCCTTTTATGCGGCGGCTGCATGGCAGGCGAGGAGTACAGGCCAAGGCTCAGTGCCACCAGCGGCGACAGGAAAAACGTCACGGCAAGCAGCAGCACCAGGTCCCACTGCAAAATGAACCCGCTGTATAAAAAGCGCAGGCCGAAGGCTATGAGGGAAGCCAGGGCCAGGCTGGCAATGTCCGAGAGAATATAGATCAGCTTGTCAGGAGCAATGCCTGATGCTGAAAGCAGGCGGATGATAAATGGCGGCTTTTGCTTCATTGCTTGGCAACCTTGAGAGATGGGGGACCGGACATTTTTCTGCACAAGGGCTTAAAGCACAGGGTGACAAAAAAACGGCTGCGCTTCTGAAAATATCCGGGGAAAAAGCAGCAATACAGCCAGCTGCAGGCTTCTGCCATACGAAACCCTGTGCTTTTCTTGCAAAAGCTTTGCAAAAAGGCAAGCCCCCGCCGCCGGGCAGGGGCCTGGAATAGTCATTGTTGTTCTTTATCAGCCGTTCTTTCTCTCGCCTGAGTCATCTTCTGCAAGCGGAGCCAGCGAGGAAAACCATTCTCTTGCCGAGGGCAGAAGGCAGAGTATTACTGCACTGATCTCCATGAGCAGGGCCAGAATGCGGCAGATGCAGAAGCCCGGTGAAATGGCAACCACATGCGGAAAGGTCACCGCATGGACGGCAAGGCTTACGACAGCCAGCACAAAGAGCAATATCCTGCCCCAAGCATAGCAGCGGCTGATGAGAAAGCCGGCCGCCGCATCTGCAAGGACGCTTAAGCCCATGTGCACCAGGGCTGCATGCTGCAGGGAAAAGGCTGCGCTTTTGTCCTCATGCCACTGCACCTGGCCGTTGAGGATCAGAAAGCAGGCTGAAATGAAGGCCGCCCCGTACAGGCAGACTATGCTCATGCGCACGGACTCAGGCCTTGGTGCAGGAACCTTTGCCGCTTCCTTTTCCTGAACGGCACGTTTTTTTACACTCTGACTGCTCATACAAGCGAGCTCCCTGCTACAGGCAGGCTAGTCCTGCTTTGCATCTTCTTCCATCTGATGCATGAGCTTCTGTCCGGCCTCAGAGTCCTTGTAGGAAGCAAACAGGTCACGCCACTGGTCAAAGTCGTAGAACTGGGCGTCGAGCATGTCTTCTGCAGCCTGGATCCAGGCATTGAAGAGATGCAGGGTAGTCTGGAAGGCCTTGCTGTCAAAGCAGGCAGCCAGGCCGCCTACAGGAACAAGCGTGCCCTCAACTTCGCGCTTTACGAAATTCACCACGGCCGAGCGCGAATTCTCCAGCGATGCCTCGCGGCCGTTCAAAGACTCGGCCATTTCCCTCAGGCTGCCGTACCGCTGTGCTATCTGTCCCATGGCCTTTTCGGGGATGGCAATCATGAGCTTCTGCTCTTCATTGTCCTTTGCCCCTTCTTCGGACAGGAAATAAAAACGAAGCCAGTTCTCAAAGATGATGGCATCCATCATACGGTTTACGGCTTTGGCAAAGCGCTGTTGTTCTTCGGGCATTATTTGCTTCTCCTTATATTACACTGGGCATCATACCATGCCACAAGTTCACGGGCCTGGGCGTCAGCTGATACGGCAAGGCGGGACATGTTGCGAAAATCCTGCACAGTATCAATATCCAGTCTGATGTCCGGTCTCTGCAACCATTCTTCCTCAGGATCAAAAGTAGCCGTCCTGAACAGCTCCTGGTTGTCCCAGACATAGTTCAGGCAGTGCTCCCTTTGCTGCGGATCCTTTGCTTCATAAGCCAGACGCCGCAAAAGATCCATTGATACTATTTCGGCACCAAGGCCGTCGGGCCAGAGATTGCCCTTGGGGACATGGTTATAGCTGTAGTCAGAAGAGCCCTGCGCATGAAAGCGTATCAGGCGGTCTATGGCCTCCCACCAGACAAAGGGATTGTCGGCGCATATCCTGACCACCTGATCAGCCCTGTACTTTTCTGCAGCCAGCACAAACCTTGCCAGCACATCCTGCTCAGGGCCGCGGACAACATTGACGTGGCGTTTGTCAAGATGATCGCAGAGGACATCGTCCAGATCTGTGTCAGGGCAGGCGACAACAACATCGTCCAAAAGATGCGAGCGGGCTGTCCGCTCAACCACCCAGTCTATCAGCGGCTTTTCCCCTAGGCAGAGGAGCGACTTGCAGGGCAGCCTGGAAGACCCGAGCCTTGCCTGGATAACGGCTACTGTGCGCACTCAGCCTCTCCCTGAGCGGCTTCTGCCTGAACTGCTTCTCCCTTATCCGAATCGCACGGGGACACCTTGTTCTCTTCCTGGCCCGCCCTGGCCTTTTTTTTGTCCAGTATGTCCAGCATCAGGGCCAGCACCCTGGCCTTGTTGCCAGTAAAGTCAAGCCTGGTCATGCGCTCGTAAAAGCGCAGCCTGGCCTTTCCGTCCAGCATTTTGAGAAAGACATTGCGGATCTTGTCGTCAGTTACCCTTTCGCCAAGCCCCAGGAAGGCAAAGCCGTTGGCGCCCCTGGCAAAGGAGTGGCGCAGTTCGCGCTCATGCGTGGCCAGCACCATGGCAGGAACGTGCATGTGGGCCAGCTCGTAGGTAGTCCTTCCGGCAGCGCACAGGCAGAGATCAGCCCCTTCCATCTGGCGGCTCATGACATTGGTGGCCCAGGTAAAGGAGATGTCCTTGTTGTCCAGATCGCGCAGATGCTCTTCCATCTCGTATCTGTGCACGTAGCCAGGGCCCGCCACCACGCGGATGGCAATGCCCCTCTCGCGGCATATGGGCTCGACAATGTCAAGGCAGCGCCTTGTGTTGTCGCACTGATCCGTGCCGCCAAAGGTAATGAGGACTGTCTTGACCTTGGGCCTGCATACATTGCGCTCTGCTTCCAGGAATTCGTCGCGCAGGCAGAACCAGTCCGGGCCGCAGAGGCATTTATCTGATGTCAGCGAGGCATCGTAGACGGCATTGATGACAAGGTCGGCAAGTTGTGCGCCCTCTCCCTCGTCCTCAAAATTGATGCAGGGTATGCCCTCTGCCTTCAGGGTGCCCATGTACTCTAAATCTGTATTCAGGATATCGTTGACCACCAGATCGGGCCTTAGTTTCAGCACGGTTTCGGCAAGCTCTTCCTCGCCCGGCCTTGTGCTGTGGTAGTCCCTCCTGGCTATGCTCTCCACAGCCAGTTCCGACTCCCTGGTACACACAAAGGATATCTTGTGGTCCATGATTTCATGCGCCAGCATGAGAGCCCTGTAGATATGCCCCATGCCTATGGCAGGCCAGCCTGCCACCACAAAGACGATGTGCTTCCTGCGCAGAAGGTGCTCGCAGATCCACCAGTCCTGATACGACTGTATCTCTATGGCCCTGTCGTTGAGGAAATAGGGGACAACATTGTCCATGCGGGCGGCGCTGCCGCGGGACAAGGCCTTGAGCAGGGCTTCTGAGCGCAGGATGATAAGCGCCTTGCTTTCAATGACGACCTCGCGCTCGCCCAGCTCCTCATCCAGCAGCTGGGACAAGTTCCTGCCCTGCACGCTCCATACGCGCTGATGCACGCTCTTGACAGTCACCAGGCTGTCTGCTCCGCTGTCCTCGTACTTGTGCCAGGCATCCTCCACATCGTCGGCAGTAATCAGGGGGCAGGAAGCCCTGAGCACCAGGCAGTGCTCATATTCCAGGCCAAGCTCGCCCAATAGATCGCGCATTTCAGCCACGATGTTCAGGGTATGAAAGACAAACTCGCTGTTATAGCGGTGGCGCACCCCGTGGCGGTCGCAGATAAGCGTGCTCTCCTGGCTGTCTGTGAGGACATAGATATCCTCATTGGCTTCCAGTTTCTGCGCTGTCGCTATGGCACGCTCAAGCAGCGTTGTGCCGGCCAGCTTCTTGACCAGCTGGTCAGGAATAACCGCATTTTTTTTGATGGCAGGGATAATGATACAGCGCTTTCGCATAAAAAATCCTTTTTCAGCTTCTTCTAGAGTTCCAGCAGCGTCTGCTTAGTCCTGTCCGCCATATAGGCCACATCCTCATCGCTTAAGGAGGCATGGAACGGAAAGGATATCATGGTATCAAAAAAGCGGTCGCCTGCAGGGCATGAGGCCTCCGAGAGGCCAAGCCTTGCATAGTAGTCATAGCGGTTCAGGGGCATATACTGCACTGCGCACTGTATGCCGTGCTCATGGTACATGATGCGCATGAACGTATCGCGGGCCTCTGTCCCCTTTGTCATGGCTGCCACCAGCAGGTGGTAGTTGTGGCGGCGCGTTTCTTCGCGCAAAAAGACAAGCTCAGGACAGTCTGCAAGGCCGTCGATAAAGGAGAGGGCCCTCTGCCTTTTGGCATCGTTGATGCTGTCTATCCTGTCCAGCAGCTTTGCACCCAGGGCGCATTCTGCCTCGCCAAGGCAGTAGTTGGCAGGCCAGGCTGTCCTTCCGTCCACCATGGGCAAATCCACATTGCCCATGGCAGGCTTCCAGTAGTCCTTCCTCTCATAGGGGAAGGCACAGTGCCCGTTGTGCCTCAGCATGGGCACGATCTGCCTTTTCAATTTGTCCTGCACATAAATCATGCCGCCTTCGCCCAAAGTTGTCAGATTTTTGTGGGAATGAAAGGAAAAGGCTGCCATATCGCCAAAGCTTCCGGCCTTTCTGCCGTGAAATTCGCAGCCTATGGCCTGGGCCGCATCCTCTATGACAAGGACATTTTTCTCATGGCAGAGATTCACTATGGACGGCATGTCTGCCATGTAGCCGTAGAGGTGGACAGCCACCACGGCCTTGGTTTTTGGCGTCATGACCCGGGCAATGGTTGCGGCATCCACCACATGCGTGTCTTCTGCCACGTCGCACCAGACGATTTTTGCGCCGGCCTTCTGGAAGGGATAGGCAGAGGACGTAAACGTGTGCGAGGGGACAATTACCTCATCCCCGGGCCTGATGCCGCAAAGGGCAGCCGCAAGCTCAAGGGCGCAGGTGCCGTTGCAGACAGCAAAGCAGCTGCCTTCCTCAACGCCCTGGTACGAAGCAAACTTCTGTTCAAATTCATGCAGAAAGCGCCCCTGCGTCAGAGGAACAGCCGAGCGCATGCACTCAGCCACTACGGCAACTTCTTCTTCTGTATACCGTATGGAACGGCCGCTGAATGGTATCCTGCACTCCATTGCTTTTTCTCCATCCGCTTTAGGCAGGCTCAGAGGCGGACAAGGCGCTCCCTGACGTTTTCATAGGTTAAGATGCTGTGAAAATCAGGGCCTAGGGCATTGGACAGGGGCTTTTCATGCACGATTGTGCCTTCATACACCTGCCTTAAACCATCTTCGTCCAGGGAAGCGCAGACCCCCTTGGGCAGCGCAACGCCCTGCTTTTTCATCATGCCTGCCACCTCGGCACATTGTTCCGGATAGATGTCGTCCAAGACGGACAGGGCCAGGCAGTTGGCAAGGCCGTGGCGCAGGTGCAGCACCATGGAGAGACCTGCGCTCAAGGGATGCACTGCCCCGGTAAAGCCGGCTGCCATGCCGCCGATATAGGAGGCTATCATGAGCTTTTCCCGGCAATGAGGCGCCATCATGTCCTCTGAAGCAAAGACCTCTCGGCAGAGGGCTATGGCCTTTTCTGACAAGGCATCCACAATCACGTTGCGCATGCTTCCCGTCAGGCTCTCAAAGCAGTGCATATAGGTGTCTATGCCGGTGAAAAAATACTGTTCCCTTGGCACCGTGGCCAGCAAATCCGGATCCAGCACAAGCTGGTCGAACATAGTATAGTCGCTGTTCATGCCAAGCTTGAGATTTTTCTTCTCATTGCAGAGAACGCCGGTGCGCGAGGACTCCGAGCCTGTCCCTGACAAGGTGGGGCAGCCTATCTTGTAGGGGGCAGGATGCTGCACCAGTTCCCAGCCCTGATAGTCCTCGGCAAGCCCCTTGTTGGTAAGCAGGTTGGCCACGCACTTGCAGGTATCCATGGTGGATCCGCCGCCAAAGGCCAGCATGGCACAGGGCAGCACGCCGCAAAGATGCTGCCTGACATATGAGGCATACGCGTCTGTGCCATCTGTCGTCGGCTCATTGTCCGTATCCACATAGACAACAACGTCGCCATCCTGCACGGGAAGCCTTGCGGCCAGTGCGCCGTCTTTAAAAAAATGGTCAAAAAACCAGACGCATTTTGAGCCGGATGTACGCAGGGGAGCAAGCAGGGAGCCCAGTTCCCTGACAGCCCCTGCGCCTATCATGACATGGCCGACGTTTTTGGCATTTCTGTACGCTGTCATAACGTCCTGCTAGATGCCTGTGCGCCGCTTCCAGGACGCCAGGGTATTCTGCAAAAGCATGGCTATGGTCATGGGGCCTACGCCGCCTGGCACGGGAGTGATGGCAGACACCTTGTCCTTCACGGCCTCAAAATCGACATCGCCGCAGAGGCCGTCCTCTGTCCTGTTGATGCCCACGTCTATGACAACAGCGCCTTCCTTCACCATGTCCGCTTTAATAAACTTGGGGCTGCCTATGGCAGCAAAGAGGAAGTCTGCCCTGCGGCAGACTTCTGCCAGATCCGGCGTGCGCGAATGGCACACAGTCACCGTGGCATCCCCGAAGGCGCCGCGGCGCTGCAGCAGCATGGCCAGGGGCTTGCCCACGATATTGGATCTGCCGACAACCACGGCGTTTTTGCCCTGGCAGGGCAGATTGTAGCGCTTAAGCAGCTCTATGCAGCCTGCAGGAGTACAGGACACAAAGCCAGGCAGCCCCAGGGAGAGGCGCCCCACATTGTCAGGATGAAAGCCGTCCACATCCTTCTCAGGATGTATGGCCAGCAGGCATTTTTGCGAATCAAGCCCCTTTGGCAGGGGAAGCTGCAGCAAGATGCCGTCCACGCTGTCGTCTTCGTTCAAGGCCGCTATGAGGTCCAGCAGCACGCCCTCGGTGGAGTCAGCCGGAAGCCTGTGGGCAAAGGAGACTATGCCTGCTTCCTGGCAGGCCTTTTCCTTGTTGCGCACATACACCTGCGATGCGGGATCGTCGCCGACAAGAAGCACGGCCAGGCCAGGTGCCCGCACGCCCTTGGAGACGGCACAGGCAACGGCTTCACGCACTTCTGAACGCACCTGCTGGGCTATTTTTTTCCCGTCAATTAACACCATTATTCAGTCACCGTTTTTTAAGCACTATTTCTTAATTTACAGAGGGGAGGACAGGATCCTCCCCTCTTTTCAACAATTGCCCTGAAAAAGCTATTTTCAGGCCTTAAAGGATGTCAGGATCTCACGGGCCTATTCGGCCTCGTCATCCTGGGCAAAGAAGCCCTGCATGGCGCTGCCGTAGTATTCTGCGCCATCGCCCAGCTCTTCTTCAATGCGGAGGAGCTGGTTGTACTTGGCCATACGCTCGGAACGGCACAGGGAACCGGTCTTGATCTGGCCGGCGTTAAAGCCCACAGCCAGGTCGGCAATGAAGCTGTCCTCGGTTTCGCCGGAACGGTGGGAAACAATGGTGGAGTAGCCGCTGCTCTTGGCCATTTCCATGGCATCCATGGTCTCGGTCACGGTGCCGATCTGGTTGAGCTTGATGAGGATGGCATTGGCCACGCCATTGCTGATGCCTTCGGAGAGAATGGCAGGATTGGTAACAAAGAGGTCGTCGCCCACCAGCTGGACAGAATCGCCCAGGCGGCTGGTCAGATGGGCCCAGCCTTCCCAGTCGGATTCGGCCATGCCATCCTCGATGGAGATGAGGGGATAGCGGTCCACAAAGGAGGCCAGCCAGTCAACCATTTCGGCGCTGGAAAGTTCCTTGCCCTCGCCGGAGATGACGTACTTGCCGTCCTGGTAGAATTCAGAAGAAGCCACGTCTATGGCCAGCATGACTTCGGAGCCGGGATTGTAGCCGGAGAGCTCGATAGCCTTGATGATGTAGTCAAAGGCTTCCTCATGGCTGGCAAAGTCGGGGGCATAGCCGCCCTCGTCGCCCACTGTGGCGGTGAGGCCGTTTTTCTTCAAGAGGCTGCCCAGGGTGTGGAAAATCTCGGCACCGATGCGCAGGGCGTCATGGAAGGTCTCGGCACCCACGGGCATAATCATGAATTCCTGGATATCGAGATTGTTGGGAGCATGGGCGCCGCCATTGATGATGTTCATCATGGGCACAGGCAGGAGCTTGGCGTTGATGCCGCCGATGTACTTGTACAGGGGCTGGCCCACGTACTGGGCAGCGGCACGGCACACGGCCATGGAAACGCCCAGGATGGCATTGGCGCCCAGGCGGGACTTGTTGTCCGTGCCGTCCAGATCGATGAGGGTGGTGTCGATGGCGACCTGGTTCAGGGCATCCATGCCGATAATGGCAGAGGCAATCTCGTTGTTCACGTGCTCGCAGGCCAGGCGCACGCCCTTGCCGCCGTAGCGCTTTTCCTTGTCGCGGAGCTCAAGAGCCTCGCGTGCGCCTGTAGAGGCACCGGAAGGAACGGCAGCACGGGCTGCTATCCCGCTCTCCAGGGTTACTTCCACTTCAACAGTAGGATTGCCGCGGGAGTCCAGTATCTCGCGGGCACTGACAGATGCAATAGAGCTCATTTGAAAACCTCCGATGCCGCCGGCAAAGAGGACTGCCGGAAGACAAAGCTGTATGATGAAGAAAAAGCTATATGGGCTATATGGTTAGATAAGAAAGATAGTAGCTAAAGGGAAACTAAGGGGAAAGGATAAGGAAAAGACGGCCGCAGTGCAAAGGACAATGCCCTGCCCCAGAAGCTACCTAAGACATCGCTTTACAGTCCCTGCTCCTTGCGGCTGCAAAGAAGGTCCAGCCCCCTTAAGGAAAGGTCAGTACAGACTGCTTCCACTGAAGGACAGTAGCGGGCCATGAGCCTTGCAAAGCCGCCTGTGGCTATCACGCTGCAGGGCACGGCCAGTTCCTGCCTGGCCCTGGCTACAAGCGCTTCGGCCATGCCGGCAAAGCCATAGAGTATGCCGTGGCGCATGCATGTGGCAGTATCCCGGCCAATAAAAGATTCATCATCCGCACACTCGAAACTGACTGCTGGCAGCTTTGCCGCATTCTGGGTC
The DNA here is from genome assembly GCA_030530085.1 of Desulfovibrionaceae bacterium. GTDB lineage: Bacteria > Desulfobacterota > Desulfovibrionia > Desulfovibrionales > Desulfovibrionaceae > Desulfovibrio. The sequence continues at coordinate 20,452 of JAUMVQ010000001.1, forward strand.
ATGGCTGACATGGCCGCCTGCAGCCCGGGAAAGAGAAGCCCGCCTAAAAAGGCGTTCCCCTTGACGCAGTCGCAGGAGACGACCGTGCCAAAGTCAAGGATAACAAGCGCATCTTTTTCAGGATACAGTTCCCTGGCAGCCCAGGCAGCCACCAGGCGGTCAGCCCCGAGCTGCGCTGCATTTTTATAACGGTTTTCCAGGGGGACAGGCAGGTCAGACGGCACAAAATAGACGGGACAGCCGATGCAGTGCGCCACAGCCTGCCCGAGCAGGGGATCCATATCAGGCACAACGGAACAGACGGCACAAGAGGACACGGACTCCTTGTCCATGGACTGCTGCTCCATGAGGCGCATAAGATCTGCACCAAGGCTTGCGGCAGAGCGGCACCTGGTCTCAAGAGAAAAGACCTGTATGCCGGAAGCGGCAGCAAAGGCTATTTTGATTGCGGTATTGCCCACATCTATAAGAATACGGTTGCCTGGCATGGTCTCCCCTTTCCTTAATAAGACAAGACAGTCTGCCAAAGAGCAGGCACTTTCGCAAGAGAGCAGCACTGCACAAAAAAGGCCGCAGGAGGGGCTGTTTTTGCGGTCCAAAAGCCCTTTTCAGGGGCCTTCTTCCCTGCGAATGAATTCTTGACTTTCAGCCTGATTTAGCACACATATTTCGCTTATTACAGATTATTTTTCAACCTGTCCTTCTTTTTCGTTGCATACGCAGTTTCAACGCATACGCAGATACAGCACAGAACAGGCTTATCCGGTCCGGCACTGCCGGACTGTTCCACGAGGTTCAGCAACCTATGCCTAAATTCCTGGATTCGCTTCTGGGCTCATTTTCCAATGATCTGGCCATAGATCTCGGTACAGCAAATACCTGCGTCTATCTCAAGGGACGCGGGCTTATCTTGCGCGAGCCCTCTGTCGTGGCCATCAAGAAAGACAACCGCGGCAACAAAATCGTCCTGGCCATAGGCAACGATGCCAAAAAGATGCTTGGCCGTGTTCCTGGCAACATTGAGGCCATCCGTCCCATGAAGGACGGCGTCATTGCCGACTTTGAAGTGACCGAGGCCATGCTGCGCCACTTCATCACCAAATGCCTCAAGGGCAAGAAGATAGTGCGCCCGCGCATCATTGTCTGCGTGCCCACCGGCATCACCCAGGTTGAAAAAAGGGCCGTGCGCGAGTCTGCCGAGTCTGCCGGCGCCAGGGAGGTCTACCTCATAGAGGAGCCCATGGCCGCAGCCATAGGCGTCAACCTGCCCATCCAGGAAGCCGTTTCCAACATGGTGGTCGATATCGGCGGCGGTACCACGGAAGTGGCCATTATCTCGCTGTCAGGCATTGTCTATGCGCGCTCTGTGCGCATCGGCGGCGACAAGATAGACGAGGCCATCATGACCTATGTGAAGCGCAAGTATAACATGCTTATCGGCGAAACAAGCGCAGAGCAGGTCAAAATGGAAATAGGCTCAGCCTATCCCCTGGAGCCCGAGCTGACCATGGAAGTCAAGGGGCGGGATCTGGTTACAGGCATTCCCCGCAACCTGACCTTAAGCTCCGAGGAAATCCGCGAGGCCATTTCAGAGCTGGTGGAAGGCATTGTCCATGCCGTTCTCTTTGCCCTGGAACAGGCACCGCCGGAACTGGCAGCCGACACCGTGGACAGGGGCATAGTGCTCACTGGCGGCGGAGCCCTGCTCAAGGGGCTGGACCAGCTTCTGCGCAAGGAAACCGGACTGCCTATTATCCTGGTGGACGATCCCCTCTCATCCGTGGCCAAGGGCACCGGCCGTGCCCTGGATGACATCAATCTGCTCAAGGACGTGTGCATAGACTGACAGCATGCAGACAGCGCAGCAAATGATGCTGCATACCATGGGCATAGCCATGTCCTCCGCAGAACGTTTTAGACCATTCCCCCTGTACAGCTGATGAGGATGCCAGCCTGTGAGTTTCCGTAACTTCCTGCTTTGCACAGGCATACTGCTCATACTTTTTCTGGGTATGTATACGTGGAACCGCACTACAGGCATTCTGGACGATATTTCCAGTGAAATCGGCCTGGAGGCAGGCGGAGCCGTGCTGACGCCATTCCGGCAGATAGAGGCCGCAGTGGAAGGGCTCTGGAAGGACTATGCGGATCTGCGCGCGGTGCGCGAGGAAAACAAGAAGCTGGCTGGCAGGGTGCAGGAACTTGAGGCCCAGGTCCTGACCCACCAGGAAGATGTGGCTGAGCTGAGACGGTTGCGCGAATTCTTGAAAATGCCCACGGATGTCTCCTGGCATCCCATAGGGGCCAGGGTCCTCTCAGGACGCCTCAGCCCCAATTCCAGGCTGGAAAGCTTTACCATCAACAGAGGCTATACCAACGGTGCAGCCCCCGGAACGCCGGTAGTCACAAGCAAGGGGCTGCTTGGCCGCGTCCAGAGGGCATCTGCGCACACGGCAACGGTCTTTCTGGTCACAAACCCCTTGAGCCGCATAGCCATCCTGACACAAAAAACACGCTCTCCCGGGATACTGGCAGGCACAGGCTCAAACAAGGCGTTGCAGACCCTCTATGTCAGCCGCGATACCAAGGCCGAGACAGGGGAGATTCTTATTACCTCAGGGCTGGACGGCAAGTTTCCCAAGGGCATACCCATAGCCACCATTACCTCCATCACGCCTTCCACGCATACGGCCTTCATGACCATAGAGGCAGAGCCTCTGGCTGACTTCACCCATGTGGAAGAGGTGCTGTTGCTTGAGCCCACCGGTGCCGAGCAGGTGCTCAAGCCTGAGGAAAGGCCCAACTTTGTGGGCCCCCTGTTGCCTGAATTCCTGAACAGGGCCACCCAGAAAAACAAACAGAATGGCGACAACCAGCAGGGCGGGATGCAGTAAGTATGACACCCTTAGCCAACACAGCCTGGTGGATAGTGTTCGTTGTTGCAGGCATTATCCTGCAGGCCACCTTTCCAGGCCTTGATGCGCTCATCCTGGGCCTGCCCCTTCTGCTGGAAGAAAAAGACTACCGCAGGCTTGCCTGCTTTGTTCCTGCCGTTATCCTGCTGCAGGACGGCATGGGCACGCAGGCCTTCGGCTCTGCCATGCTGTCCATTGCCCTCTGCTCCCTGCTCTACTGGATCGGCAAGGGCATGGCCAGCGCCTCGCGCATAGGCTTTTATCTTTTCCTCTCCTTGTGCATGGGCGGGGTGCGCATCCTGCTGGACTGGCTTTTTGCCACCCTTGAAGATACGGCCTTTGTGCCGGAGCAGCTCTTCCATGAAGGAGCAACAGAGGCAGCCTATCTCTTTGCAGGCTGGATTATCCTGCGCCACCTGAGGCAGGAGTGCGTCCAGCAGGGGACTGATGCATGAAGTTCAGGCGTTCAGACACACCCGCTGCCAGCCCGCTGATAAGGAAGAAGCAGGAGGAATACCAGCCGCCCAAAACGGGCCTTATCCTTTTGCAGTGCCTTATTATCCTGTTCTTCTCTGTCTTTACGTTGCGCTTTTACTACCTGCAGATTTTGCATGGCGCAGAGTTCAGCATACAATCCCAGAACAACAGCTGGCGCAATGAATACGTTTCTGCGCCCAGGGGACGCATCCTGGACCTGCACGGGCGCATCCTGGCAGACAACATCACGTCCTTCGGGCTCAGCATAGTCCCGGATGACGTGCAGGATCTCAATGCAACCCTGGCCCAGGTCAGCCTCTGGACTGCCATTCCCATAGGCAAGATAGAAGAGCGCTACAAGCAGGAGCGCGCCAAGGCCAAGTCCTTTGAGCCCTTGCTGCTCATATCGGACATCAGCTTCGACCTTGTGGCACGCATTGAGTCAGAGCTCTGCTACTGGCCGGGGCTGGAAATCATAGTGCAGGGCAAGAGATACTACCCTGAAAAGGACATGTTTGCCCATATCCTGGGCTATGTCTCGGTAGCCAATGAAAAGGAACTGGCCAAGGACAGCGAGCTCATCCTGGGCGACAACATAGGCAAGTCCGGGCTTGAACTGACCATGGACAAGCGCCTGCGCGGCAAAAAAGGCGTCCGGAACATAGAAGTGGATTCCTCAGGCCACATGGTCAGCAGCGTCACCCGTACCAATCCCCAGATAGGATCCGATCTGACCATGTCCATAGACAGGGACCTGCAGGAGGCCTGCTGGCAGGCTCTTGGCGGCAAGGTGGGCTCCATCGTGGTCATGGAGCCTGAAACCGGCAAGATACGGGCCATGGTCACTGAGCCTGCCTATGACAACAACCTTTTTTCAGGCGGCATTTTGCAAAAAGACTGGGATGAGCTGCGCAACTCTCCCAAGTTCCCCCTGCAAAACCGCGCCATCCAGAGCACCTATCCGCCAGGATCTGTCTGGAAGCTCATCATGGCCGGCTGCTTTATGGAAAACGGCATCTCGCCGCAGGAAACCGTTTTCTGTCCTGGGTACGCAAAGCTGGGCAAGCAGATTTTCCGCTGCTGGAAGCATTCGGGCCATGGATCGCAGAATCTTGAGCAGGCCCTCTTCAATTCCTGCGATGTCTATTTTTATCTTATGGCAGAAAGGGTGGGCATCAGCAAAATATCTGCCTACACTGCTGCCTGCGGCCTGGGACAACCTACAGGTATAGATCTGCCCAACGAACGATCCGGCCTGGCCCCTTCCAGGGAATGGAAGCAGCGCCGCCACAAGAAAAGCTGGACCAGGGGCGATACCTACAATACCTCAATCGGCCAGGGCTACACCCTGACCACGCCGCTGCAGATAGCAGTGCAGGTAGCTGCCATCCTCAATGGCGGCAAGGTCTTAAAGCCCCTCCTCCTGGAAGACGACACACCAGAGGTACGGCATCATGTGCCTGCCAGCAGGCAGACGCTCAACCAGATCATTGTCGCCATGCGCAAGACGGCCAGCGGCGGCACTGCCCGCGTTGTGGGCCGCAAGGATGCCGATATGGGCGGCAAGACAGGCACCGCACAGGTCGTCAAGCTGGACAAGAACAGGGCCATGAACACGCTACAGGCCTGGAAGCAGAAGGACCATGCCTGGATTGCCACCTGGGGGCACAAGGAAGACAAGACCTATGTCGTCGTGGTCATGGTGGAGCATGGCGGCGGCGGATCATCTGTAGCCGGCCCGGTAGCCGCATCCGTATACAATTTCCTTTTCTCAGACCCGCGCTACTACAGGGCCGGTGCGCCATCCGTTCCTATTTACGGCCCGCCCCTGCCGCCGTCCATGGTACGCGAACGTCAAGTGCAGCAGCTGAGGCTGCCCTAATCTGCTATGGAAAAGACAAAACAAGCCCTTCTCAGGCATCTCAACTGGATCCTGCTGGGATGCGCCCTGGCCCTCTTTACTGTTGGCGAGATCAATCTCGTCTCAGCCAGCGGTGCCAGGCTTGATGCCGGCTTTGCCCAGGCAGGCTTCTATGAGAGGCAGCTTATCTGGGGCCTTATCGGGCTCTGCTGCATGACGCTCACCATCTGCTTTGACTACCACAAGCTTTTGCGCTTCAGCTGGTACCTCTACGGGATAACGCTCTTCCTGCTTATCCTTGTGCCCCTGATAGGCACCACGGTCTATGGTGCAAAACGCTGGATTTCTGTAGGGGCCTTCAGCATACAGCCATCAGAGGTAGCCAAGTTTGCGCTGCTGCTGGCCACGGCCAAATTCTTAAGCACCCGCACTGAAACCCTGGGCTGGAAGGACTTCGGCCTCATCCTGCTTGTGGCAGCACCGCCCCTGGGGCTCATCTTAAAGCAGCCTGACCTTGGGTCCGGGCTCATGCTCCTCTTTATAGTAGGCGGCATGGTCCTTTTCCACGGCCTCAAGGCATCCATCCTCAAGGTCTCTGCCCTGGCCCTGCCCTGCATAGGGGCCTTCATGTGGTTTGTGGGCATGCATGACTACCAGAGGCAGCGGATACTTACCTTTCTATCGCCTGAGGCGGACCCCCTTGGAAGCGGCTACCACATCCTGCAGTCGCGCATAGCCATAGGATCAGGGCAGCTCTGGGGCAAGGGCTTTGCCAGCGGGACGCAGTCCCAGCTGCGCTTTTTGCCTGAAAGGCACTCTGACTTTGCCCTGGCCGTTTTCGGGGAGGAATGGGGCTATGTGGGCTGCGTGGTGCTCATCTGCCTCTTTGTTGTCTTCATGATGTCTATCCTGACAACAATCATCCAGTCCAGGGACCGCTTCGGAACCATGCTCTGCGTGGGCGTCTTCTTCTACTTCTTTGCCGAAATATCCATCAACATGGGCATGGTCGTGGGCCTCATGCCTGTGGTCGGCATTCCCCTGCCCTTCATCAGCTACGGCGGCTCGGCCACAATAGTCAATTTTACCCTTATAGGGCTGGTGCTGGGCATCTCCATGCGCAGGAAAAAACTGCACCTGTAGCCTGATACTGCAGCCAGTATGTCCGCCTATCCTGCCGTCCCCCTTTGGGATGGATGCATACCCCAAAAAGTCCCGGCAGCAGGCATTATCTGTATATTGTGATTTTTGTCACCCCTTAACAGGAAAAGCGCCAGTCTGCATCTTGTCCGGCCTGTAAAGACCATGTTAAGTTGAAGTCAAATCCGCAGCAGAAACACTACGGAGGCCCTCTGCTGCAAGGAGGAGACTTATGAGTACACCCGGCAAGAGATCCTGTCTGACTATACTATTATGTGGTCTCATCGCGGGTGTGGTACTGGTTGCCCTGTCGGCCTATGCCATGAGAGTGACTGATTCCCGTCCCTTCTGTGCTTCTTGTCATCCCATGCAGGAAGCAGCAGTGACGCACAAGCTCTCATCGCATGCATCCCTGGCCTGCAATGAATGTCATGCACCACACAACCTCATGGCAAAACTGCCATTTAAGGCAAAAGAGGGGCTGCGTGACTTCATCGCCAATGTGCAGGGACATGACGCGCCGTTCCTGCCAAGTATCGAAACACGCGATGTTGTCAATGAAAACTGCAAGTCGTGCCACGTCAATACCAATGAGAATGTGGCCAGCATGGATGCCAAGCCGTACTGCGTAGACTGTCACCGTAATCTGGCTCACATGCGCAGCAAGCCTGTCAGTACAAGGATGGTAGCCAATGAGAACTAACATAATAAACAGCGCACTCGCCGCCATGCTGCTGCTGGGAACACCTGTTATCAGCGGCTGCGATGATGTGAGCACAGAGCTGAAGACGCCTGTGTACAATACAGCCATTGCCCAGGATGACACCCGTATGTCGTCCTTTGAGAAAGATTTCCCATTGCAGTACAAGTCGTACATGAAAAATGCCGAAAGCACTGTCATGACTGAATACAAGGGCTCAGTGCCCTTCCACAAGAATGACAATGTCAACGACCTGCCGAAGGGCTACAAGTACGCCCAGCCGTACCTGAAGAACCTCTGGCTCGGCTATCCCTTCATGTACGAGTACAACGAGGCGCGCGGCCACGTGCATGCTGTTGAGGACTTTGTCAATATAGACCGTATCAACCGCTATGCTGAAAAGGGCGGCCTGCCTTCCACCTGCTGGAACTGCAAGACGCCCAAGCTCATGACATGGTACAAGGAATACGGCGACTCTTTCTGGACAAAGGATGTCAACACCTTCCGTGCTCCCGAAAGCATAAATGCCAAGGAAGAGGCCATCAGCTGCTCTACCTGTCATGATCCCAAGACCATGGAGCTGCGCCCGTACTCCGAGCCCCTCAAGGACTGGCTCAAGCGCTCCGGCAAGGACTGGAACAAGCTGACCCGCAACGAAAAGCGTACCCTCGTCTGTGCACAGTGCCACGTGGAATACTACTTCACCCACAAGGACAACGGTCCTGCAGGCCGTCCCGTATTCCCCTGGGACAACGGCATGAATCCCGAGGATATGTACGAATACTACAAGACGCACGGAGCAAAGGATGCCAATGGCAACCAGACTCCGTTCGCAGACTGGGTGCACGCAGCCTCCAAGATTCCCATGATCAAGATGCAGCATCCTGAGTACGAAATGTTCCAGGACGGCACTCACGGTGCCGCAGGCGTATCCTGCGCCGACTGCCACATGCCCTACATGCGTGAAGGCGGCAAGAAGTACTCCAGCCATTGGATGACTTCTCCCATGAAGGATCCCGAACTGAACGCCTGCCGCCAGTGCCATGCCGACAAGACTGCCGACTACCTCCGCGGCCGCGTCCACTACATTCAGGAAAAGTCCTTTGACCAGCTGCTGAAGGCCCAGGAACGCTCCGTCCTGGCCCACGAGGCCGTCCGTCTTGCCAATGCCTACACAGGCGAAAAGGCTGCTAACTACGACAGCCTGATGACAGAAGCCCGCGAGCTTGTCCGCAAGGGACAGCTTTTCTGGGACTACGTCTCTGCCGAAAACAGCGTCGGCTTCCACAACCCTGCCAAGACGCTTGATACGCTTATGAAGTCTGCCGAATACAGCAACAAGGCTGTTGCCTTGTGCGAGCAGGCCACAAAGTACGGCATTGCTCCCGCCCTTGAAGGCGATGTCAAGACTATCGTTCCGCCCATTCTGGAACACAGCCGCAAGCTGCAGCAGAGTCAGGAACACCTGAACTCCAACCCCTGGCTTAAGCTTCTGCCTGTACTGCCTCCCGCAGAGCAGGTATGGGACGGCCAGAACAAGGTCTCTGCCAAGTAAGCAGTAATTTTTTTCCCTCACCCCCCTAGGGCCCCTCTCACTTCGGCTGAGAGGGGCCTTTTTTATTAAGCTCTCTTCATGCCCCTTTCTTCCATAGCCATCGCCCCTTTAACTGCTCGTGCCTTACGTATTTTATTGAAACAGTCTTGCATACAAAACAAGGAAAAGTTAATTGAACTGCAAAACAACAATAGCTTCTGTCTCTCAGGCAGAAAATTGCATGCATAAGAGTGAGTGAATCCAGCCAAGCTGGGCATAAACCCCTGGGTAAAAAAATGCACACTATAAACTTTGACGATATTGCTGTTCTCAGCCGCTATGAAGGGCCAAAGATAGCTGTTGATTTCCAGCACAATGTTCTTTATTTGTGGGATGCAGACACAGAAGGCGATGAAGATTACGGTTCAGTCTGGCTGGTGTATGATTTGTCTTCTACCCCAGATATTTTTTATGCTTTCTTTCAGGGAACTGCATCCCTTCGAGATCTTGAAATACACGGGCGGATAGGTTTTGGCAGGCTGGCAATAGATCGTAAAACTCTCAATGTTGATGACAGCTTTGCTTTTACATGGGAAAGCGCTTCTGATGATGACACTTATAATGCAATCATATCTGTTTATGCGCCAAATACAGTTCGTATAGGCAATTTGTTCCAATTTGATTGCATAAAGTATGGAACTGTATGGCAGGCATTTACTCTTAAAATAAATGGCAAATACCCTAAGGACGCAGATTTAACTGATTGCAGGTGGAGCAGTTTCGCCCAAAGTATAGTGGCCTCCTGGAACGATATCTATTTTAAACAAACTGGCTATGTCGTACTGGACGAGACAGCTATACTATCTGCCCCTGCAGAACCTTTTAGCTGGAATAGCGGAAACATAGCTAATCTCGATTATAGCCGTTTGCCATATAGCAATATGTATTTTGCCAGAGAAGGTGATGCCATCCGCATTCAGCATGGCGCTGAAATAAGGTGGGTGCCCAGAAAAGTTTTCCAAGAACTTGTTGCCGGACTGCTTGAGGAAATTGCAAAATGCCATGCAGAGCTTCGGGAATTTAAAAGCGCTATACAGATAATTGAAAAATGCGATCAAGCAATGAATGTCCATGAAGAAATCAGGACAGAAACCAGATAACAGCATGTATTTCAGAAATATTTTCTTGATCTTAAAAACGCAGACAGAAGAAACTACTGCCTGCGTTTTTAAGAAATTAGATATTATATAAAAACTATATACAAAAAATAAGTTCTATAATCTTAACTATGCTTTTCTGCCAATTTCCAGATAGCCAGAGCACTCAGTGCTGATGTTGGGATTGGCCGTTCCATCGTCCTGGAGGACAGGCACCATGAGAACGTCCTTAAGACTTTTACCAATAATAAACATGCGGCCAAAGCCAGGATCGTCAACTGAGTCAACCTTGAGCTGTTCAAACCTTTCAGCCAGTTCCATAATGACGGCAGCCTGCTCGGCAACAGCAGTGCGGATGCCCTTCATTGTTACATTGACAGTTTCCATTTCGGCAATTGCTGTGTCTACTTTCTTTTCGTAGTCAATTGCTTGATTAACTGCCTCTTCGGCTTTGCTGGCCATGTAGAAACCACCCACAGCGAGTGCCGGTCCGAGTACGATACCTCCAAGAGCAACCATGCCTCCGGCCACACCAAGACCTCCGGCAGCAAGGGTGCCCCCGCCCAGCCAGGCAAGAGTGGCATTGGTAGCAGCTGCGCCAGAAAGGCCTGCTATAGCTGTACCTGTCGAAGCAGAAGCAAGAGCTCCAACTGCACCATATGCACCAAAGGCACTCAAAGCACCACCTATAGCAGCTCCGCCCAGGCCTTTTTCAATTTCAAGTGATTGTTCAACCATGGCCGCAGTGTTCTTCATTTCTTCAACAAAGATTCTCTCATCATACCCGGCAATGAAACTATGAGTATTTTTCTTTTGCTGAGCCACAGAAACAAGATGCTTTATCTGATGTGTAAAGGTCTCTACCTTAAGCTTGCCAAGCTGTTCCAGAGCCTGCTGTGTTTCTTCACGATTTGCTTCGAGTGTGCGTTCAGCCTTTTTGTAGTTTTCCTCTGCACGCTCACCTTTGCGTTTTGCATAGTCAAAATCTTCCTTGGCATCAAGACCTTTTTTGATACCTACGCCGGCAGCTAAAGCTGCACCTCCCCAAATTAAAAGAGCTGGAAATGGCATAATAACCTCCTATGCCTTTAATAAGTATTCAGAATACATTTTTTATCATCAAAACACAGGCAGTAACTAATTTCTGCCTGAATAGTGTTAAGGAAGAAGCGTTAAATATATGCAGAATTAATATTCTGTAACTATTATCTATGCATTTCAGCAGATTTCCAAATAACCAGAGTACTGGCTGCTGATGTGGGGATTAACAGTTATATAGTTATCGAGGACATGTTCCGTCAGAATTTCCATCAGGCTCTGCCCAATCATCAGCATTTTATCTGCGCCAGGATCGTCAATTGAGTCAACCTTTGCCGCTTCAAACTCTTCAACCAGTGTCATAATGACGGCAGTCTGGCCAGCAACAGCAGTGCGAATGTCTACCATGGCCTTATTAATAGCGTCCATCTGTGCAATTGCTGCCTTTACTTCACTGTCGTACTTAATTGATTCAGAAATTGCCTGCCAGAATTTCTCTGGATCCACCAAACCATATGAATTAATTGACGATGAAAGTTCGACAGCTACAAAAGGACCTATGCCAAAGTTTTTTTTGATTTCTAGTTTTTCATCATACCCGGCTAGTTCCATACGCATTTTTTCTTTTTGCTGAACAACAGAAACCAGATGCTTTATTTGATGTGTAAACACCTCAGTTTTAAGCTTGCCAAGCTGTTCCAGAGCTTGTTGTGTTACATTTCTATTTTCATCTAGTACACATTCAGCTTTCTTGTAATTTGACTCTGCCAGTTCACCTCTGCGTTTTGCATTGTCAAAAGCATCCTTAGCAGCAATAGGAAAGATTATGGATCCAGGTAGAGGTAGTGGTATTATTGGTATTGGTATTGACATAATAATCTCCTATGCATGTATATGAAAGTAAAGCGAGATTGCATGGCATCTTGTAACAATACAAGATGATGAACGCTTCAGTCATGCCGTGTACAACACGCATCATGGAGTTCATTTTTACTATTAAGAACAAAAAGCATGTTTCCAGAAAGTTACAACGATTGGACTTTCTGCTCCACCAAAGTACAGCTCTCTGCCTCGTCACCAAAGCTCCGCACCCAGGCTGCGAGCTCAGGCTCGCTTCTGGTGGTGATTTCCAGCACGACGCCGCCATCATCCTCTTCATAGAGTTTCTGGGAATCCGACCAGATACGCTCCCGGACGTAGTCAGAAGAACGGCCAGGCCTGAACTTTATTCTGAAAGTCCTGGGTTCATGCCATGGCAGGCCGAACATTCCAGGATCCCGTTCCGGTATCTCGAAAAGGACGGGTTTTTCTGTAAGGATCACTTCCTGTATGCGGTGGACTGCCAGATTGGTGAGGTGACGCATGGTCTTCAAGTCCTCAGAGACACTGGCACCAAGGGCGTACAGGGCATTGTTCATGCTGACAATACGCCAGGGCGCAAAGCGGTGTTCCCTGGCATCATTATGGCCGGCAGCCTTGTACTGGATGAGGCAGATGCGCTTTTCCTCTATTGCCCTGACAAGTGCATCCAGGTGATCCATGTGGGGAGTGTAGTCGATGCGCCCCTTGCCATAGAACACGAACTGGGGGCGCTGAAGCTTCTCACGCTCGGCATAGGCTGTGTCTGCCATCAGCATCGAGAAGTTGAAGATGCTTTCATCGACACGCTGCCTTACCTGTTCGGGAAGATACGGGGCTGCCAGATCCCTGCATATGGACAGGTAACGCAATTCCTCAAATTCCAGTCCCAGGCGGCTTCTGGATATGGATTTAATCTGATACCAGCGCCGGTGCCCCTCAATGCCCGTAATAAGGCTGACACCGATGACACCCTCAATTTCGCCGACAAGCCGGATTACAGTCTGCTTGGAGCAGTTGAGCCATTCACTCAAGTCTGTCTGATAGTGCCTGCGGCCATCCAGCATGAGCCGCTGGAAAAGTCGGAGCAGCTTGTTGCCGCTGCTGGCTTCATCCTGTTTCAGCATGGCATACCTCCATGACCGCATACAGGGACAAGACGGTCATAAGCCCCAGCCATTGCAGGCCTTAAGGCCATGAGTGTGCGGCCGGCTGCCACCGGGCCGGAAATAGTATCGGGTATGCTCATGGAAAACCTCCTGCTGCTCACCTTTTGAGACGACTGTACGGCAAGCATGGTCCGATATACGGAATCTTTCACCAGCAAGAAAAAAATCTTCAACAAATCCGCAGTTTTCAGCCTCTCATGCCTGCGCCATGACTAGGCGCCACAAGAACATGGCCTGCTCCTGAACAGCAGGCTGCTTCAGCGTACTGCCTCATTCTTACCTTTTTTGCGTCATTGTAACAATTCCCTTATGTACTAACAGCCTGAATCAGTGTAAGATAGCATCACTTACCACAAGGACACCGGGGTATTCTGCGGGGTATCTGAGCCTTAAGAAGAGCATGCCTGCTCTCTTGACCAGGAAACCCCTGCCGCAGTGTCCGAATCCAGACAGCAATAAGGAATCCCTGCTGTTCCTTTAAGCAAAGGGACTGCAGAGCGGCGGCCGCAGCGAGCGCTTGCCCTGACCTGGACGCCCTGTATGTTGCACACCACACAGTTCTTTATTTAAAGAGGTACTCTCCCATGGCTAAAATTCGCGTAGGCATCAATGGTTTTGGACGTATCGGCAGACAGGTTTTCCGTGCTCTTCATCAGAGCTACCGCGATCAGATTGAGGTCGTTGCCCTCAATGACCTCTACGATGCCAAAACCAACTTCCAGCTGGCCGAATACGACTCCTGCTACGGCCGCGCCAACCTCAACGCCGAGGTAGACGGACAGGAAGTGAAAGTCGGCGACTGGAACATCCACTGCTTTGCCGAGCGTGACCCCAAGAACCTCGACTGGGGCAAGTACGGCGTGGACATCGTTGTTGAAAGCACCGGCCTTTTCCGCGAAGGCGCCAAGGCCCACGTCCATATCGACAACGGTGCCAAGAAAGTCATCATTTCCGCTCCTGCCAAGGGTGAGGACCTCACCCTGGTCATGGGCGTAAACAGCGACCAGTACGATCCCAAGAAGCACCACATCGTGTCCAATGCCTCCTGCACCACCAACTGCCTGGCTCCCCTGGCACTGGTCCTGCACAAAAACTTCGGCATCAAGCTGGGCAGCATGGTGACGGTGCATTCCTACACCAATGACCAGCGTATTCTGGACATGGCCCACAAGGATCCCCGCCGTGCCCGCGCCGCTGCCTGCAACATCATTCCCACCAGCACCGGTGCCGCCAAGGCCGTAGCCAAGGTTATTCCCGAACTGGAAGGCCGCTTCTCCGGCTACTCCCTGCGCGTGCCCACCCCCACAGTCTCTGCCGTTGACTTCACCGCCGTTGTGGAAAAAGCCACCACTGTTGAAGAAGTCAATGCCGCTCTGAAGGAAGCCGAAAAGACCTACCTCAAGGGCATCCTCGGCACCAACGAGCTTCCCCTTGTTTCCATGGACTTCAAGGGCGATCCCCGTTCCTCCATCGTCGAGCTTGAGTACACCGCCGTGCAGGAAGGCACCCTTATCAAGAGCGTTTCCTGGTACGACAATGAATGGGGTTACTCCAACCGCGTCTGCGACGTGTGCTGCATGATGGGCAAGGCCGGCTTCTAGTCCGCTCCACAAGTTCTAAAAACTGACATCAAAAAGGAAGGCAGCCTGCCGCATGACAGGCTGCCTTCCTCATTTTTTCTCTCTTCAAAAATACCTACGGCCGGATATACATGGCATCGCCATAGGAAAAGAAGCGGTACCCTTCGGCTACGGCCTCATGATAGGCCTGCAAAATGCGCTCGCGCCCCATGAGGCAGGCCACCAGCATGATGAGAGTGGAGCAGGGCAGGTGGAAGTTGGTGATAAGGCCGTCTATCACATGCACGGACTTGCCGGGGTAGAGGAAAATGCCTGTTTCTCCCTTAAAAGGTGCCACACTGCCCAGGGCGGCATACGCCCCTTCCAGTGCCCTGGCCGATGTTGTGCCCACGGCAATGACAGGACGCCCTTCCTTTTTTGCGGCCAGGACGGCTTCAGCCGTTTCGGCAGGAACCTCTATGCATTCATTGTGCATATGGTGTTCCCTGATATCGTCACAGCGGACCGGGCTGAAGGTGCCGTAGCCCACATAGAGCGTGACCTCGCGCCACTCAATGCCGCGCTTTTCCAGCTGCTCCTTGATCTTCGGGGTAAAGTGCAGGCCTGCAGTAGGCGCTGCCACTGATCCTGTCTTTTCTTCCCTGGCATATATGGTCTGATAGCGCTCGCTGTCCTCAAGGCCCGGCTTTCTGCGGATATAGGGCGGGAGCGGTATCGTCCCTGATGTCTCAAAGACATGTGCCAGATCGTCCTTCCAGAAAAGCGTCACATCCCAGCGCCCAAAATCATGCTGCTCCTCAAGCCTGAGCTTCAGGCTGCTGCCAAATTCAAGCAGCTCGCCAGCCTTCAGATGTCCGCCGGAACGCAGAAGCCCCTCTACACGGGCTGTCAAAAGACCGTCATCCCCGGCTTCTGCCACGGCGGCAATAAGCGGCAGCGGCGTCAGCAGCAAAAATTCCACCCTGCCGCCGGTTGAGCGCAGTCCCTGCAGCCTGGCGGGCAGGACGCGGCTGTTGTTGGCCACAAGCAGGGCGTTGTCAGGCAGAAGATCCGGCAGATCTGCAAACTGCCTGTGCTCAGGCTTAAGCTCACCATGGCGCTGCACCACCATAAGGCGCGAGGCGCCGCGCTCCGTGGGCGGTTCCTGGGCTATCTGCTCAGGCGGCAGTACATAGTCATAGCTGGAAAGAAGAAAATCTGTATTATCTGGCATAGTGTCCGGCCCCAAAGTATCCCCCGCCCTGCAGCTTGCCTCAGGGCGGAGAGTACGCTAATTTTATTAGTTCAAAGTCCTTCTGGCAATATAAAGATGGAGAGATACGCCATGCATGGTCCGCTTGTCACGCTTCTTCTTGCGCTCATGCTGCTCTTGAGCAGCTGCACCGGATACGTCAACCCCATAACAGGAACGACCTTGAGCGGCGGCGTGCCTGCCACGCAGAGCAGGCTTCTGAACGTGCGTCTGCCAAGCGGCATGGAATGCATCCCTGATCACTGCAAAATCGACGGATCAGACGGACTGGAAATCGTGCGCGGCGATGCCAGCCCCGCCCTCTGCGCCCAGGTGATAACCACGGGCTTGCAGGATCATGGGTGGACGCTGCGCCTTGCAACTGCCGCAAACCTGCGCGCCTGCTATGTCTATGACAATGGCTCAAGGACAGCCTCTATCACCATAGAACCCCAGACAGGCACCAGCCTGACACTCGTCACCATCGCCACAAGCTCAGGATCTCCTTCCGGCACTCCCCTGCCTGTAGCCCCTGCACGCAAAAATCCCTTTGACTTTGGCGGAGGCTCAAACAGCAACGACAGCGGCAGCATGGACAGCTCGGATTCCTCAGGATCCCTTAACACAGCACCTCTTTCAACGGCACCGGAATCAGGAAGCGGCAGTCCTATAGTAGGCAGGGACATATAATGGATGCCGTCGAAATCCTGCGGGGCCTGACACGCTTTCGCAACACAAGGCTGCATCTTGGCGTTGCCGGCTCCATTGCCTGCTATAAGTCATGCGATCTTCTGCGCCATTTCCTGGCCATGGGCATACACGTCTCTGCCTGCCTGAGCCCGGGAGCCAGGCAGTTTGTGAGCCCCCTGCTTTTTTCTTCCCTTGGCGCCATGCCGGTCTACACCGAGCTTTTTGCAGACAGCGAGCCCTTTGCGCATCTTGAGCCGGGACAGAACTGCAAGGCCCTTCTTGTCTGCCCGGCTTCAGCATCGCTTATCGCCCGCATGGCCCAGGGCATGGCCTCTGACATGCTGTCAGCCCAGATTCTGGCCTTCCCAGGCCCTGTAGCCGTAGCCCCTGCCATGAACACAAACATGTGGCAGAACATGGCCACACAGGACAACATAGCTACCCTGCGTAAACGCAATGTAGAGATTATCCAGCCTGATTCAGGGGAACTTGCCTGCGGCACCACAGGACAGGGCAGGCTTGCGGCAATGCCTGAGCTAATATTGCACACGCTGCGCCTGCTCTCAGAACAGGACATGGCCGGAAAAACAGTGCTTGTGACCATGGGCCCGACCAGGGAGCCATGGGACGGCGTCCGCTTCTGGACCAATCCTTCCACCGGCACCATGGGTGCCTCCCTGGCACTCTGCTGCTGGATCAGGGGCGCCACAGTCCATGCCGTGGCAGGCCCTGGCATAACAAGGGCCATGTTGCCCTCACTCCCCGGACTTGAGCTGCACAGAGTGGCAACGGCAAATGATATGTATGAGCAGACCAATGCTCTCTGGGATGCAGCCGACATGGGCTTTTTCTCTGCCGCAGTTGCCGACTTCTCTCCTGTCCCCTATGGCAGCGGCAAGTTCAAGAAGGCTGAGAGCCCGGACGGATTTTCCATAGAGTTCACGCCCAACAGGGATATTTTGAAGGATATGTCCTTAAGAAGAAAAGGACAGAAAGTGCTTGGCTTTGCCGCCGAGACTGCCCCTGACATGCAGGCCCTGATGGAGCTGGCAAAAATCAAGAGGGCCGGCAAAAATACCGATGTCCTGGCTGCCAACATGGTCAATTCAAAGGAAAGCGGCTTTGGGACAGCTACCAATGCCATGGCCGTTACGGACAGAAACGGACGGGAGGAAATCTGGCCTCTCATGAGCAAGGCCGACGTGGCCTGGGATTTATGCACATGGCTTTTGCACTGCTGACTCCCCGCACAAGGCAGCTGAATGCGCTGGGCCTGAAATACCTGGTCACGCCTGAGGAGTGCCCATACTCCCCATGTGCAGTACGTAACAACAGCCCTGATGCAGTACGCCATGCAGCCAGATCAGTGGCACAGCCTGCCTCCGGGACCCGATTTACGCCTCCGCCACGCCCTGCCTGGAGCAGGGACGCACGATACGGGCAAAATGCAAGACAGCAGGTCCAGGCCCAGACTCAGGTACAGTCCCAGGTCCAGCCCTATGGACAAATCCAGGGACAGAGCCGGGGACAAGTACAGGCCGGTGCAGGCACGTATGCTACAGCCCCTGCCGGCAATGCCCCTGTAATGAATGTTCCTGCCACTGACATTGCCTGGCCTGAGGACTGGCAGAAGCTCTTTGCCAGGACAAAGCCAGGGCGCATCTGCTGGACCTACACAGATCTGGGCTACGATCTCTCAGGCTATGCCAGCCCCGAGCGGCGAAAGTATCTGCAGGAACTTCTGGCCTTTATGCACCTGCCCAAGGGGAGCAGTACCTTCTGGCCAGTCGGACTTCCTAAAAAAGGCAGTGATGGCAGCATCACGCTCGACATCCGTCCCGATCTTTTCTGGGCCGGCATAAAGAGGCTTGGCGTGCGCTGCATTATCGTCCTTGGCGATCAGGCTGCCGAAGAGACAGGCTGCCAAGGCAATCAGAGAAGCCACGGCTGCCTCATGGTAGTAACAGAGGATATAAACGATTTTGCAAGGGCAGAGGTCCTGTCCAAGGCAAAAATATTTATAAGGAACTGGCTGCAGCGCATATAAAACGCACAAGCTGAAAGCAATCCTGCCCAACAAGGTCTTACGGCTGCGGCAAAAAAACGCCGCAGACACCATCCTTTTTTTGCCGGGAAAAACGCTTCCCCCTGCCTTTTCCGGCCATAACAAAACAGCAACCTGCCCTATGTTTGCACTTCTCTTTATGTTTTTCGGCATAGCCTGCGGCTATTTTCTGCGCAACACAAAGGCTGCCGCCTTTTTCTGCCGCCTTGTCATGCCTTCCATACTGGCACTGCTATTCTGCATGGGCGTCCTCATCGGCAACAACGAGGCCATTATGAACAATCTGGACACCCTGGGGCTGCAGGGGCTCATGCTGGCCGTTGCCACCATGACAGGCAGCTGCCTTGCCGTATCGCTTATTGTGCGCCTCTTTTTCAAAAACGGCACAGCCGGCAGCAACGAAAAGGAATCCGCTTCTCCTGAGAACAGGCAACAGGGCAATATATGAAAACGAGCCTTATTATCCTTTTTTTCTTTCTTCTGGGCATTCTGGCAGCCTGGAGCGGGATTATGCCTTGTGGCATCGTCGATGACGACGTAACGGTCTTCCTGCTCTATTTTCTCATGACCTGTGTTGGCATATCATTAGGGTGCGATTCGCGCCTGAGGGAAATCTTCGCCACGCTCAAGCCCAAAAACCTGCTTCTGCCCCTGGGCACGACCATAGGCACGTTTCTGGCATCGGCCCTTATATCCTTTGTCATCGCCCGCCCCATGAGCCATGCTCTTGCCTGTGGTGCAGGCTTTGCCTACTATTCTCTTTCATCCATCCTCATAAGCCAGCATGTAGGCAGCGAGCTTGGCACTGTAGGCCTTATTGCCAATGTCACAAGGGAAGCGCTTACCCTGCTGCTTGTCCCTGTTGCAGCCAGATTTATGCCGCCTGCTGCCGTTATCTCTCTTGGCGGGGCAACCACCATGGATACGACCCTGCCCATCCTTGTGCGCACTCTGGGCAAGGAATGGACCTTTGTAGCCGTTATTCACGCTGTTGTTCTTGATTTCAGCGTCCCGTTCTGGGTCACGCTCTTCTGTTCGCTCTAAAAAAACGTACTGCCGCCATCTGTACAGGGAGGCCACATGCCATCGCGATTCCGTTCCCAGAAAAAAGAACTGCAAGCAACCCTTCTGCAATCACCCTCATGGCGTGATTCCTTAGAAGCCGTCGCCAATAGCGGCAGCACGGCTGTAGGCCCGCTTATGGGATTTCTGACGTGCGAGCCTCTTCAAAGGCTCAGGGCTGCCATTGCCCTTGGCTATGTCACGGCCGCAATCTTTGAAAGCAGGCCCGAGGCTGCCCGTGATGTGGTGCGCCGCTTGAGCTGGCGCCTCTCAGAGGAGTCCGGAAACATAGGCTGGGGCGTCCCCGAGGCCTTTGGCGAGATACTCTCCCGCACGCCCAGGCTGGCAAAGGAGTTCTACAAGATTTTTCTCTCCACGCTGCTGGATCTGGGCTTTGACGACAACTATGTTGACAACGACGTCCTGCGCCGCTCCTGTTATTTTGCCATAGGGCGCTTTCTTAAGGCCTGTCCCCAGTATGCGCAGGAAGCAAGGCCTCTTCTGCGCAGGGGGCTTGATGACGTGGATCTGCCCTGCCGCGGCTATGCAGCCTGGGCTTTAAGCATGCTGGCACCTGACTTAAACGATATGCCTGCCCTGCGCCGCCTGGCAGAATCACAGACGGGTGTTTTGTGCGAGCTTACAGACGGCGACAGCCTTGAATGCCTGTCCCCAGAACAGATTGCAGCTGACTGCATCCACGGCATACGCCACATGGAGCGCAAGGAATAAGCGCAGACGTTACCCTATAAGGCTGGATATAAGGCAGGATACAGACAGAATACTGCCTGGAAATATCAGATAGCGGCCTCAAGCAGCAGATTGTCCCTGTGTATTACCTCAGGATACTGGGCATCCCCCAGGATGGCAGCCACCTCTATGCGCTTGAGGCCCTTTATGCGCTCTATGTCGGCTGACTTGTAGTTGGAGACACCGACACCAAGGCTCTTGCCCTTATACACAATGCGGATCAGATCGCCTTTCTTAAAGGTGCCCTTAACGTCCAGGATGCCGCCGGGCAAAAGGCTTTTGCCATTTTTGAGCAGTGCTTCGGCACAGCCGTCGTCCACCTCTACCATGCCCACAGGGGCAGATTTGTAGGCAAGCCAGAATTTGCGGCTTGATATGGCATGCTTGCCGGGCCTCACCCAGGTGCCCACATCCTCGCCGTCAAAGGCCCTGAGCAGAACATCGTGCTCCCTTCCCGGCAGAATCAGCGTAGGCACGCCCCTCTGGGCTGCACGCCTGGCAGAGAGCAGCTTGGAATACATTCCGCCTGTGCCCACTGTCGTCTTGCCGCCGCACATGGCATCAAGGTCAAGCGTTGCCACATTCTCTACAACGGGCATGATTTCAGGCTTTTCATCTGCCTTGGGGGGCTTTGCATAGACGCCTGGGGCAGAGGTCAGGTTTATCATGAGATCTGCGCCCACCAGGGTCACCATAAGGCTTGCCAGGGCGTCGTTGTCACCGAATTTAAGGCCTTCCGTGGACACGGTGTCGTTTTCATTGACGATGGGGACAACGCCCCAGTCAAAAAGGTTGCTGAAAGTATTCCTGGCATTCAAAAGACGCTGGCGCACCCTGAAGTCATCCTGGGTCAGCAGGACCTGTGCCGTATTGATGCCTACCTTATGAAAGGCCTCGTCCCAGGCCTGCATCAGGCGGCCCTGGCCCACAGCGGCAGCGCCCTGGCGGGAGGCAAGATCCTTGGCAGGAGTTATGTCTGATCTGGAAAGCACGCTGCGGCCTGCAGCAACGGCGCCTGAACTCACCAGAAGAATCTTGCGCACTGACTGGCTCTTTGTGAGTATCACTGTCATCTGGTAGGCCAGATCATCAAGGACATTGCTGTCCAGGCCGTCGGGTCCTGTCAGTACGGCACTGCCCATTTTGATAACCAGGCATCTGGCCTCTGCCAGAACCTTTTCCCGCTCCTGCTTCCAGTCGGACATAAATCCCTCCGCGTATGGCATAAATATCTGCAAAGAGGACTAAAGCTTTTTATCTGTCCTCATACACCCAGATGCACTCAGGCTCATCGCCTTCGCCATCGTCCTCTGTGCCTTCTGCGGGCTTTTCTTCTGCATTTTCTACAGGACGCAGGCGGATAAGCGGTGCATGCAGCTCAATATCCCTGAGCATGCGCCACAGCTCCTCTACAAGCTCAGGCAGACCTTCGCCTGTGAGTGCGGAAATAAAGAAAATTTTCTGCCCCTCTGCCGCGGCCTTTGTCTTAAGCTCGTCCAGGCGCTCAGGGGTGAGCAGGTCGATCTTGTTGATGACACGGAGCTGCGGATGATCCGACAGTTCCTCGTCAAAATTTGCCAGCTCCTGGTCTATGAGCTCAAAGCCGGCCCAGGGATTGTCGCCGTCCACATCCTCGGCACTTAAAATATGAAGCAGGAAGCGCGTGCGCTCCACGTGCTTCAGGAAGCGCATGCCAAGGCCCTGCCCCTGGCTGGCCCCTTCTATAAGGCCAGGGATATCGGCAATGACAAGCCTCTTGCCTGGATCGTATTCATCAATAAGGACGCCTAGGTTAGGGACAAGCGTCGTAAAGGGATAGGGAGCAATCTTGGGCCTTGCCGCAGAAACCTTTGATAAAAAGGTGGACTTGCCTGCATTGGGCAGGCCTAAGAGGCCCACGTCGGCCAGCAATTTGAGCTCAAGGCGCAGGTTCTTTGCTTCCCCGGGCTGGCCAGGCTGGGCAAAGCGCGGTGCCCTGGTCGTGGAGCTCTTGAAGTGCAGATTGCCCTTGCCGCCCATGCCGCCCCTGGCAATGACCACTTCCTGATCAGCCTCGGCCAGGTCAGCCAGGAGCTTTTCCTCGCCGTCTTCTTCCAGGAAGATAAGCGTGCCCACAGGCAGGTGCAGTACCAGATCATCGCCCTTGCGGCCATACATCTGCCGCCCCATGCCGGCCTGGCCGTTCTGGGCAGCATAGTGCCTTTTCAGGCGGAAATCGTACAGCGTCAGCAGACGGCCGTCGGCACGCAGGATAACGGATCCGCCGTCACCGCCGTCGCCGCCGTCAGGGCCGCCCTTGGGGATAAACTTCTCCCTTCTGAAATGCACGCTGCCATTGCCGCCATCGCCGGCCTGCACGCTGATGCGGGCTTCATCTACAAAGCGCATACTGAACCTCTGCGGTATTTTCTTATAAACCAAAAGGGAAGGAACCGGTTAAGGCCCCTTCCCTTAAGAAACTTGTAAAAGCTTTTTTTATTCGGCAACAGCCACGTCAACATGGACACGTGTAAGAGTACGACGTTTGCGCTGATAGTGCTCGTAGCGAACTTTGCCGGGCTTCGTGGCAAACAGGGTGAAGTCCCTGCCCATGCCTACGTTTTCACCGGGGAAAATGCGGGTGCCAACCTGACGGACAAGAATATTGCCGGGGATGACGTCCTGGCCGCCAAAAACTTTGACGCCGCGACGCTGTCCGGCACTATCACGACCGTTGCGGGATGAACCGCCTGCCTTCTTATGAGCCATGATAATCTCCCAAAGCAGAATTAAATCTTGCTGAAATTCTCTTATTTACAACTGGCGATTAGCAGCTGATGCTCTTGATTTTCAGCGTGGTGTAGTCCTGACGATGTCCGCGCAGTTTGCGGGAATCGTTACGACGCCAGCGCTTGAACACCAGCACCTTGGGGGCGCGGGCCTGCGCAACAACTTCAGCGGTCACGGAGGCGTCTTTTACGAACGGAGCACCGATCTTCAGTTCACCACCGCCAACCATGAGGACTTCATTAAGAGTCACTTCCGTTCCGGCTTCAGCTACAAGCTTTTCCACACGGATCTGGGAGCCTTCTTCGATGCAGTACTGTTTGCCGCCGGTTTTGATGATTGCGTACATTATATTGTGTACCTCCAAAAAGGGAATGCTTTTCTTGCCCGAAGAACAGAATATTGTCAAGCATGCTGACAAAACCGCTTTTCGGGTGCCGTAGGGAGCAAGTCCCTTGACCAGCGTTTTTAAGCGTGAGAAACGTACTTGATAATGCCGGCATTGACAAGTATTTTCTGACGAAAATTTGCTTTTGGAACAGTTTATTTCTCTTTTTCGCCAGAACAAGCGTACAAAACGCCTGCTTTTTTTGGCACAAGGACAGCAGGACCGAGCCATTGCCTCGCACCCTCTGCCTCCTGCCTGGCTGCTTCACATCATATAAGGATACGCCATTGACACTGACACTTGACATAACGGGACTTAGCAATGACGGACGGGGCATTGCCAGAAGAGCAGGCGAAAAGATCGTCTTTGTATCCCATGCCCTGCCAGGTGAAACTGTCACAGCCAGCATAACCTGCGAAAAGAAGGCCTTCATTGAGGCTTGTGCCACAGAGGTTATAAGGCCGGCAGAAAATGCGGCTGAGGCAGTCTGCCCACATGCCGGGGAATGCGGCGGCTGCCCCCTCATGCGCATGAGCTACAAGGATCAGCTCTTCTGGAAACAGCGCTTTGTATATGATGCCCTGGCAAGGACAGGGGGCATTGCCTCCCCGGCAGTACACGACATTGTCCCGTCCCCTCTTACAGAGGGCTTCCGCAACAGGGTGGAACTGGCCTTCGCAAAGGACAGCGAGGGGAATATCCGTCTTGGCATGCGGCGCAGGACAACGCATTCAGTCATACCCACGCCGCATTGTGCGCTGATGACTGACACGGCAAGAGATGTCTTAAGGACAGTGGAAGACTGCCTGAAAAAGAGCGGCCTTTCCGTATACAAAGGACCTGCCAGCACAGGCAGAAAAAAAATGGCGCCAAGGGAGACAGATTCTTCGCGGGGGTATCTTCGCTTCTGCCAGATCCGCACCGGACGCATACCAGATGCCGCCAGCCTTGCCTCCTGCGATGCCATCCCTGAAAAAGAAGGCATCTGGGTGATCCTCCTGACAAGCCCCGGAACGGCTGCTGAAAATACATGCCTTCGTTCTGCTGCAGAACACATCCTTGAGGCCAGCCCCGCAGTACATGCCGTTGTCCATGAACAGAGGGCAGGCAGCGACATGCTGACAGCAGGCGAAAAAAGGCTTTTTGTCCTGGGAAGGCCGGGAAGCGCCGCAAATCCCTCCTGGATGCTCATGCCTCTGGACAATAAGGGCTATCTCATCGACTGTGCCGACTTTTTCCAGGTCAATAC
>JAUMVQ010000073.1 GCA_030530085.1 Desulfovibrionaceae bacterium
GCCAGGGTGGCGGACAGGCAGACGATGAGCATGTTGGGATCCATGGCCTCGGCAATGGGAATGACGATGGGGATCAGGATGCCGAAGGTGCCCCAGGCCGTGCCGGTGGAGAAGCTCAAGAAGGCTGCCACCAGGAAGATGATGGCAGGCATGAAGCTCATGGCGATGCCACCGTCAGAGACAACATGCTGCACAAAGGCGGGAGTGGCCAGAAGGTCGCGGCAGACGCCGGAAATGGTCCAGGCCAGGACAAGGATGATGTTGGCGGGCAACATGGACTTCATGCCTTCCATGCAGCCGTCAAAGAAGACCTTCATGGACATGAGGCCGCGGGGAACAAACTGGAGGAAGGCAACGACCAGAGCACCGAAGGAAGCCCACACAAGAGCCTTGGAGGCGCTGCAGTTGCCAAGGGCGCCGGCAATGGTGTGGTAGGCAACATCACTGCCCCAGTAGCCGCCGTTATACAGCATGGAGAGGCAGGAGAAGACAATCAGGGCCAGGATGGGCAGGACCATTTCGGCAATGCCGCCCTTGTCAGAAGGCTTGTTGTCCTGGGCAACGTTACGGACATTGCCAAGCTGTCCTTTTTCGGCACGGGCTTCGGCGCGGGCCATGGGGCCGAAGTCCAGATTGAAGCTGGCTACGGCAAACACCATGAAGATGGAGAGCAGGGCATAGAAGTTAAAGGGGATGGCTGCCACAAAGGCGGCCATTTCACTGGGGAAGGTGCCTGTAGTTGCCAGGGAGCTGCTGACTGCAGCAGCCCAGCTGGAAACAGGGGCAATAATGCAGATAGGGGCAGCTGTTGCGTCGATGATGTAGGCCAGCTTGGCACGGGAAATCTTATAGGCGTCCGTGACAGGGGACATGACTGTGCCGACGGTCAGACAGCTGAAGTAGTCATCAATAAAGATGCACAGGCTGAGGCCGCTGGTGGACAGGATGGCCGAGCGCTTGCTCTTGATGCGTTTGGAAGCCCAGCGGCCGTAGGCACGGGAGCCGCCGGCCAGGTAGACAACGTAAATAAGGGCGCCCAGAAGGGTACAGAAGATAAGGATATCAAAGTCCAGCTTCTTGCCCATGGTTTCAAAGCAGGTGGACATGGTTCCGATCAGGAGGTTTTCAGCCCCTGTACCTACGCTGTAGATAAGGGTGCCTGAAAGAATGCCTATCATGAGGGAGAAGAAGACTTCCTTGGTAGCCAGGGCAAGCACAATGGCTATCACCGGAGGAAGGATGGAAAGCCATCCCGCATAGTACGTTTCCATAAGATCCTCTAAAACTTGCAACGAAAGCATGCCTTCAAAGTATTTGACGGCAGAAACGGCATGTTTTCGTATATTTTTTATACAGTACACGCCTTCCGCACTATGTCAGACAAGGAGCATCGGTGCAAGTTTTTTTACGCCCCTACATATGCCCTATCGCGCTGTTTACGCAGGGCAGGGAGGCCGTCTGCAGGCACTCACTGCTTGTCGGTCCTGCATAGTACAGGCGGGAGCATACCGTATGTCCTGTTTGCGTATGGTCTGCAATGCCGTTATTATGCCGCAACAGATCACATATAGTGCCTGTCTCAAGCTGATTCAGGATGATCAAAATACTCTACTCTGACTGAATAAGGGAGAATTCCGTTATGCTTACTTCTGCCCGCAACTGCTTTGAAGGAAGAATAACCCAGATTGACAAGGGTGGCGTGAATGACGAAATCTGGGTGACCCTGCTCACCGGCGAGAAGATGGTGTCTATTATCACGCATGAAAGCTCGGAACGGCTGGGCCTGAAAGAAGGCGATGACTGCCTCATGATTGTCAAGGCAACGCACGTGGTCCTGTTCCAGGACAGGGATGACTATGTGTTTTCCTGCCGCAATGTCTACAATGCCACAGTGACCGAGCTCCACTACGGCAAGGTGGCAACAGAAGTGGATCTTGTGACTGAGAAGGGAATGAACATGACAGCCGGTGCCACCATCAGGGCTGCAAACGGTCTGAAATTAAGCCATGGAGCAAAGGTCAAGGCCATCATCAAGGCGCACCATGTCATTGTGGCAGTGAAAAAAAAGGCTGATTAGAATACATTCCCCTGGGGCGGACTGTGCAGCTACAAGGACAGGACATTCCTCTGAGTCTGTGGTCTGGTTGCCTGCACTTTGAGAGGACTGGTGCAGGACAGGAACAGAACAGGTGCAAAATGACGGACAGCAAGACTTCTTTTCCCCTTTTTTCAAGGCGTTTTTTCCTTGGCAGCCTTGCCTGCACAGGCCTGATGGCGGCTGTACCTCTTCCTTTGCGGGCAGAGGAAAAGATTAGCATCCTGGCCACCACGTATCCTGCTTATCTTGCCTGCGATACCCTTTTGCGTGACATGCCGCAATGCAGGCTGGATCTGCTTGTGGGTGCGCAGACAGGCTGTCCGCATGACTATTCCATGACACCGCAGGACAGGATGAAGCTTGAAGAAGCGCACCTTCTTGTCATGACAGGTGCGGGCTATGAGCCATTCCTGGATGCTGATCTGCTAAAAAGGCTCTCCTGCCAGGTGGTGGACTGCTCAAATGGGCATAATCTTGAAGAAGAAAAAAAGAGCGGGCAGGCAGAGCACGATGAACATGAAGATGAACAAGACCATGGGCATCATCATAGCGGGGTGAACCCGCACTATTTTTCAAGCCCGCGCATGTTTGCCAGAATGGTGCAGGCTGTAGCCGGCGCCCTGTCTGAAAAGTTTCCTGACATGCAGCCTGAGCTTTCAAAAAGATGCAACATGATTGCAGAGAAAATGAACAAGCTTGGCAGTGACATCAGTCTTCTTGGCGGGGACAGGGTGCATCTTGTGCTGCAGCACGATACCTTAAGCTGGTTTTTCAGGGACAGCAGATGCCGCACGGAGTGCATTTTGCAGGAAGACGACGGGGAAGCGCCGTCTGCTGCCATGCTGCTTAATCTGCTGCAGGCAATCAAAAAGGCAAAAGAGACCGGAGAGCAGTACCTGCTTGTGGGCGATTCACAGTACAGCGACCAGGTCTTAAGGACGCTTGCAAAGGAAAGCGGTGCAAGGAAAATAGTCCTGGATTCCCTTGTCTCCGGCCCTGTGCCCGTTCCTGCTGACTATTATGAAAAGACCATGCGTTCCAATATCGCCCTGGTTCAGCAGGCCTTGCAGGCAGAGTGATCTGCCTCCCCTCTGACAGTGTTTATCAGGCAGGAGCAGGCTGCATGCACGATTTTGCACAGTGGATGGCCGGTTTTCCCGGCCTTCTTTTCAGCGTAGACATTCCGCATTCCCGCCTGTACGTCCATAACAGGTGGGCCGGGCAGGAGTTTGAC
This sequence comes from Desulfovibrionaceae bacterium, assembly GCA_030530085.1. Classification (GTDB taxonomy): domain Bacteria; phylum Desulfobacterota; class Desulfovibrionia; order Desulfovibrionales; family Desulfovibrionaceae; genus Desulfovibrio. The sequence goes on from JAUMVQ010000073.1 coordinate 3,333, forward strand.
GCCTCAAGGCTTCTGAAGGATGCAGGCTACCGCAGGAAAATTGTCCGCAGGGAAGATCTGGCCCTGCTCATGGAATTCCAGGACATGATGACTGCCAGGATTCCGGCTGCTGTGACCTTTATGCTTGCGGACGGGAAAGGTCCCTATATCGTGCAGGGCTGGCCTGATAAGAATGAAAACTGCTATCACGGCCTCATTAAGGAAGCGTATCTTCCGGCTGTCTACTCCACCAACGGCAAAGCCGGCACCTGTCAGCTGGATATAGGCTGCATTGACTATCCTGTTTTTGTGCTGGATGTGCCTGCCAGGAAGATATTGCTTGCCAATGAGGCTACCTGTGCCCTGTTCTCCTTCCCGGGGCAGGGAAATACCTTGCCTGACTTTTCAGGCATTGCCAGCGGCGAACTGGGCGATGAGCTTCTCCATGCTGCAGGCAGGGCCCTTGGCAGTGACAGCTGGGGCGGCACGCTTTCCTTCAGCAATGCCGGAGGCGGCCAGTTTTCTGCCCATGTCCGCCTGACCCCGTGCGGCGGTGCCGGAGAGGGCAGGGTTGTGCGTGTGGCGCTTTTGAACAGCCCGAGAACTCACAGTCATGTGCCAGCCGGGGCAGCAACAAAATCTGAAAAGAACTATCCGCAAACCCTTCGTGAAGGCCTGGAAATGCTGTATGAGATGCATGCCGGCGATCTGGACGGCCTGCTTTTTTCCGATATCCAGTCGCAAAAAGGGCAGGTTGTCGTGTATGGGGTGGGCCCTGCCTTCAGGAGCCTTGCCTGGGGAACAGAGCATGCCTATGAAGGAACGATAGCCCAGGATATAGAGCGCTTCGGCCTCACGTCCCTTACTGTGGAAGATACCCTGGACAGCATCAAGTCCATAGACTGGGTGCTCTTTACTCCGCAGGGCATACGTTCCTATTTTGCAAGGCCCTTTTATGGCTCATCCGGCCTGCATGCCGTGCTCATTCTTGCAAGCCGCAGGCCGGGAGCCTTTGATACTGAGGCTGAGCGGCTTTTTGCCAGCCTCTATGCTCCTTTTGAGGAAGTTGTATCAGTCTGGCGCAGCAGGGCATCGTGCCAGGCAGAACAGGGAACAGCTCTCAGAAACAGGGTATAATGGAGTGCATGAAGCTTGTACATTTCAGCCGGAAGAAAAAGGTATAACATGTCTAAGTACTTGAAATCATTGATACCCCCCCCCCATACAAGCGATAAACATGCCGAAATAATAAAAACAGAACGTCTTGTCTGGCTTGACTGGGCACGTGCCTTTGCCGTGGCAAGCATTGTCTTCTGCCACTGCACTGAAAACACGTTCAACATGAGTCCGGAGTGGGTTCAGTCTGTTCCGCACTGGCAAGGCTTCATGCGCGACTTGCTCTTTACCGCCGGCCGGCTGGGCGTGCCCGTCTTTTTGTTCCTTTCAGGCTGTCTGCTCCTTTCACGCCATCCCTGCCGCACCTTTGACGATGTGCTTTCCTTTTACGGCAAAAAATGGTTCCCGCTGCTCAGGTGCTGGCTTTTCTGGACTGCCATCTATGCCGTCATCAATGGCCTGGGCACGCAGGAGGCGTGGAACACTTTTGGCCGCCAGCTCTGCCTCATACTATATCCGCCATACAGCCATTGCTGGTATATGCCCATGATTATTGGCACATACCTTGCTATCCCTCTCCTCTCCATGCTCATAGAGACAGGTGGAAGATCTCTTTTTTATCTTCTGCTTGCCTTTTCCTGCTTTGCCTCTCTCTCAAAGGGCATTGAGCATCAGCAGTTTTTTGCCACGCTTCTCGACATGTCCTTTATCGGCGATCAGTATGTCACCTATATCCTGCTGGGCTATTTTGCCTGCCTTGTGGCACCAAGGATAAGCAGGTGGCAGGCGAAATTTCTGGCGGTTGCGGCCCTTCTGCTGTGCCTTATGCTTGCAAGGCAGTATTACGCCTGGCATCTCGCCGGCATGAATGTGGGCCTGTGGTATACTGACTGGCGCCTTATCGCCTGTACCTTTGTGCTCTTCCTTTCGTTCAGACTGTTTGACAGTTGCAAGGTTCGGCTTGTTACTGTGCTTTCAAAAGGGGCCTTTGCCATCTACCTTATGCACAATCCGGTGCTGCAAGCCCTGAAAGGAGCCGGACTTCTTCTCTTTTCAGAGCCTTGGCTCAATGACTTTCTGCTTTTTGCCTGTACGTTCTCCTTGTCAGTGCTTCTTTTCCTTGTCTTAAGCAAAGTGCCTGTCATTGCCAGGTATCTCTTCCTTATGAAATGACCGGGACTGCCAGTCTCTGGCTTAAGCAATCTCTGATCCTTCGCCAGGATGTCACCTGCCTGTCACCTGGTCCTGGCATTTTGCAAGGCAGCTCTTGTAATTTGCCTGTTCGCCGATAAAGCTGCTGAAAATATCGTGTATTTCCCTGTTGGGGATGCGCAGCAGGACAACATCCTGGCCTGCTGCGGGCCGTGATTGTTTTGCCTTTGTAAGGTACCCAGTCAGGTAGAGAAGCGTCCAGATATTGTCTGCGGAATCAGCCAGACTGTTAAAGGTTACCCATTTATTGAGCTTCACGGCTATAGCTTCTCCCTGAAGAAGGTCAGATACAGCCTCTTCTGTGTCCGGATCTGTGCATCCGGTACAGTATTTTACTACTTCGTTGCCGCTGGTATTGCACCAGTAAGCCTGTGGCACAGCATCGGCATCTTTTTGAAGGGCATCTACAAATTGCAGAACATCCCATGAGCAGTACATATCATAATGATTGCCAAAGCAGTAGCCACCGTACCATGCCTGCATTTCGGTTCTCTTGTGTGAAAGGCCAGCATCATTAAGAAGCTTTCCTGCATCTTCAGAAGTAAAGCCTATTTTGTCGGCAAAATCATTGTCTGAGATGGTGTAATATTGCAGATTGTTGAGCCCTGTACAGGAATTTTCATTTGCAACGCAGAGACAGCCAGTCATAATTCCCAATTCCAGATATTTATTGTCCTTCAGCACAGCGCCAAGAAATCCGCGCATAAATGAACGCATTTTTTCATAATAGCCATACTTTTGAGCATTTGCTAACGGCACATCGTAGTCGTCTATAAGAACGATTACCTGCCTGTCAAAATGCTTTGCCAGTGCCAGGCATAACAGCTGCAATGATGACTTTATAAAGACGCTGTCATCTGGAACAGTATCCATGAGATCCAATTCTTCTTTCTGCCTTTTGCTGAGCTTTGCGCTTGCAAAGAGACAGCCATGTTCCCGCAGTTCCAGAGAGATGGCCCTGGCAAACTGCCTGACGGCTTTGTCAAAGGAATCTTCTTCAATGCCCTTCAGGCTGAGCGAAATGACAGGGAAGCTGTTCATCCACCCGGCACACAGCTCTTTGTTCTTGGCAATGTCCAGATCGGCAAAGAGCTCCATGCTCTTCTTTTCAATACTGAAAAACTCGGCAAGCATGCTCATCGTCAGGCTTTTCCCAAAGCGCCTGGGACGGGCAACAAGCATGGCTTCTCCTGGCCCGGCAGTTTCGACCAGTTCCTCAATAAAAGCTGTCTTGTCAGCATAAAAGCAGTTGCTTTCCCTCAGTTTCCTGAAATCTGAAATACCCAGGGCAGGTTTCAGTTTGTGCATGTCAGGGCTCTCCTTTGCAATATCTGCAGCCACGTCTTGTACAGTTTCTCTGGCTTCCAGTATATGACAGGATGCTTTTTTCGGCAATTTTGCAATTGGTACGAAACTGGTACACTATGAAGGCCGTTGCAGTAGCAAAGACCGGCATGAAGACAGGGTAGTGTGCTGTTCTGCGGTTGCAAATATAAAATTGGTTCATCCAATTTATGAAAGGAAAGGACGGAAAACCAAAGCCTTGAGCATTGAAAACTGATTATGGCGAAAATGGTTGATCCATTTTACTGACAGCATGTATTATAGAGGTGAGAAATACAAAACTGACAGCCATCTTACAGACAGTCATCTTTCTGACTAATTCCAACTTCTTATGAGGCTCTTATGGGCAAGCAGGACGACATAGTCCGCCTTCTTGAGAAGGCATTGCACGACGGGCGGTATGCTGTGTCTTCGCGCCTGCCGTCAGAGCGCACACTTGCCCAGGAGTATGGCGTGAACAGGGCGACAGTGCGTTCAGCCATCCGTTCCCTTGCCGCTAAGGGGTATCTTGAGACAAGGCAGGGCAGCGGCACAGTGGTCCGCGCCCTACCTGCCGGACCGGACAAGGCTGCCTTGTCAGAGAGCCTCGCAGCCTTCCGCATTCTTATGCCGCATATGGTGGTCTCGGCCATGCCGCATGTGACGCCTGCCGTAACCTTTGAGCTGGAGCGTGTGCTTTCCGATGCCGGCATAACGTTGCGCAGTTCGGACATAAAAAGCTTCATCAAGGCACAAAACAGCTTCTTTTCCCTGCTTATGAAGACTTTGGGCAACAGGATTCTTGAGGCGGCGGCAAGGGCTGTCTGGCCCGATACGCAGGCTTTTGTGAAGCTCCTGAATCAGTGCAGCCTGGAGCAGGGCGAGCGTATTTTTGCGTATCTTGTGCGCATTCTGGCAGCCATCCGCCATGCAGATGCAGGGGCTGCTGCACAGGCTGTCGAATCCTATACGGAGTATCTCATAAGCCTGCACAGCCAGTATGCCGGGAATGGCAGGAACAGCAAGGAGGAGGCAGACGCATGAACCGCAGGGATTTTCTGTCAGGCAGGTTTGCTTTTGGAAAGCAGGAGAGTGCCCCTTCATCCGGATTTGGCAGCAGAGGCACTGAGGCGGGGATGATGCTGCCGCCTGAATTCAGCCCGGCCATGCTTAAGGCACAGGCACGGCAGCTCGGTCTTGACCCTGACACAATGAGCGAAGAGGAGATTGCACTCGCGGTTATAAAGGCAATGAATGCACAAAGGCCCGGCTAGGCCGGTACCGATATAAAGGGGCCCGTGCAGGAGACGGACCGTATACAAGTCCCCCTGAGGAGGAAATAATGTCAGAACAACGTATTCCCTATCTTGAGGAACGCAAGCTGGTCAGGCGCTGGAAGGGCCCGTGGTCCATGCTGGCAAACATGGTGTTTACCCTGCTTATTTTTGCGGTGACATGGTGGATTTTCCAGGATCCCAGAGGCGTTATGCGCTTCTATACCCCCTATGTAGGGTACAACTACTGCCGCTGGTGGCTGATTATCCTCATCTGGATGGCCTATATCTTTGATTTCTGGCCCTTTAAGAGGGACTGGGTCAAGAATGCCCATCCCCTGCAGAAAGGGCTGGTCCTGTCGCTGGTCAGCGTGGCCGTCATGATTGTCATGATACACGGCTTCTTTGAAGGCGTGCTTGGCAATTTTGCCTTTGCCTACTTTAACCCGGCCTCATTGCAGAAGCTCGGACTCACCGATTTCTACTCCACGGAATATGCGGCCCAGGCCTGCATGATGTTTGCCGTTATCGCCTCCTGGATCAGCCCTGCCTGGCTGGTGGCCCTGGAAGGACAGCCATGGGCAGGCATGCCGCAGCCTGTCAGGGGCTTCAGCATCTGGCTTGGAACCTTCTGCCTCTCCCTGGTCATCTATTTCATGACCATGCACAACCACATGGGCATCCTCTACTACCCCTGGCAGTACTTTACGGCCATCTGTCCTCCCTACTGGGACAGCTT
>JAUMVQ010000074.1 GCA_030530085.1 Desulfovibrionaceae bacterium
TGCATACAGCGAAGATAAACATTTCTGCCAGATGTGTCAGAAAAAAACTTCTTCCAGATATATCGAAAGAAACAATATCGAACGGAAACCACAATTTGCCTGGGAGCAGATGTATCTTTGCCTTTGTCTGAAATGCAGTAAAGACTACATACTTTTACGTAATGACGATACTATTTCGGAAGAATTCATCAGGCATATAGAATATGCTGATGTAATGGAAAGCGGAGTTGTTGAAATTCCGATTGGAGACCGCACAATAAAATTTACGGCAACTCACCTGGCAGAAATACAGGAAATATTAAAAGCACAAAAGAATATGAAGTAGGAGTCTTATATAAATTTATTAACAACATTATAATATAATACTGTTAATAAATACCCCCATTAAACATATTATGTGACTACACTTTTTTATCGACTATTGTGAAATGGACCGCCATATGCTGAACTTGCCGGACACAACAATATTAAAAAAAAGGATCCCCAGGCAACAACTGTATGAGGAAATGTCTTCTACGCCTGCGCTCAAAAAGGCCTTTAAGGAGCAGGTACTGGACATCTGGTGGATCAACAAGCTGGCAGAAGCCACTACCAAAATTGCTACCGGCATAAACGTATCAGAAATACAAGTATTTGAGGTGCATCTTGCCGGCAATACTGTTGCCATGGAGATTTTGCGCCAGATTGACCGCTGTATCCCCTATCATATCCTCTTTTTGCTGGAGCATGACGGCAGATATCAGGCAGTCATGGCATACAAGGAAATCGGTGAGCACGGCACCATCCTGACTCTTGACAGATACTTCAGAACAGACTGGATGAACAAAGAGGACCTGCCTCTCAGGATGGAGGGAGATAGTCTTGATGAAGTCTACGAAACCTTCATCAGGCAGATTGCGGGCGATACTCTTTGCAGGAATGAAAACGCAAGCCTGAAAGACTGTGTAGCCGAACAGAAGCAGAACGACATGCTGCATAAGCAAATCGCTGCCCTGGAATCCAAAATCCAGACGGAAAGACAGCCAAAGAAGAAGTTCTGGCTGGTGCAGGAACTGAGAAAGCTGCAGGAGACAGGAAAACACTGACCTATAGCACCCGCCGGCATCATGGCCCCTCAAGGTTTCCCCTTTAAGATGCCGGCTATGGAAATATGAGATACCTGCATATCAGGGACAGGCTGTAAAACCTTGCGCTGGCAGGAGTAAGCGATCAGGCAGGCGCACCAGTCACCGACCAGGTTAGCGCACAAGAAAGCGACCAAGTACTCAACAAGATCTGCCGTCAGCAGTAATCATGGCAAGGCCCGACCTGTCCCACAAGGCAACCTTCCGCAAAAACTATCTCAATCCTGCCATAGAACAGAAAGTCATTGAGCGCACCATTCCGGGCAGTATCGCAAGTGCAGACAGGCTTTCTGAGGCACGCTTCCCTTTCATAAAAATCGCTTGTGCATATTGACGCAAGCTCCTTTTAAGGGTAGAGAAACTTCTTAAGTTAGTTTTTCCGTATCCGGCATGTTTGCGCCCAAGGGTTTCTGTATGTCCTTTTTTGATTTCCTCAAAGTACAAAAGCAGGGCCTTCAGAGCATGGCGTCACTAGGCGTCATAGGCATGCACATGGTCAGCGGTCCCGTAGTGGGCGTGGCTATAGGCTATTTCCTGGACAAATGGCTGGATACAGGTCCCTGGCTTAAATTTGTTTTCTTGTTCATAGGTATCTGTGCCGGCTTTCTGAATGTCTATATAGATACAAAGATAGCCATGAAGCAGATGGAAAAAGAAAGGATGCTGAGCACCCCTTCTTCCGGTTCCTCACCTGACAAGGAAGACTCAAAAGAGGATTCCGACAGGAGTGGCAATGGCTAAATTCCGCATACAAGGCGGTCTTGACGACTTTATACGCCACCGGGGAATTACCGATCCGCTCATCGTAGCGATACTGCGCAACCACATACTCTGCCTTCTTCTTATGATACTTATTGCTTCCTCATTTGTTGAGGAAAGCTACTGGGGGCTCTGGCTGTGCGGCGGCTATGCTGTAATGACCTTTATCATCTACAGCTGGGCGAAGTTTTTCTCACTATCATCTTTGCAGAATTACGGTATTGCCTTCATACAGGCAGTACTTTTCCGATTTTTACTGCGAATTGCCATTCTTGCGGTAGCTTTGTATTTCTGCCTGACCCGATGGCAAGCCGATCCAATGGCATTGCTTTCAGGTATTGCGGCAGGAACGCTGGTACCAATCCTGACATGGGTCTGGGAAAGGAACGGCAGTAAAAAGTAGATTCGTGGCAAGATCCACACCAACGAGGGAGGCTACAGATGGCTGGTTTGGCACATCCGGTACTAATCTCAACATTGTGTAACATGGACACCATTGAGATTGGCGGGAAAGTCATTGAATTCCAGCACGTATTCTATACGTGGCTGGTTATGGGAATTCTCTTCATTCTTGCTTTGCTGACCAGAAGACGCCTGACCATGGTTCCTGGTGCATTGCAAAACTTCTGGGAAGCCATAATAGAGACGCTAGAAAACTTCATTGTCTCTTCCATGGGCGAAAAAGACGGACCTAAGTTTGTTCCGTTCCTGTGCGGCCTCTTCATCTATATTCTCTTCTCGAACCTGACAGGCCTTCTGCCCCTGTTCAATGCTCCTACAGCAAACCTGAACACAACCGTCAGCATGGCCCTGTTTGTCTTCGTGCTGTATCATGTGATCGGCATCATGAAGTGGCACCACATGTACATCAAGCAGTTCCTGGGTGTTTCCAAGTGGCTCATCCCTCTGATGTTCCCCCTGGAAATCGTGTCCCACTGCTCACGTCCGCTCTCTCTTTCCCTCCGTCTTTTCGGTAACATCCGCGGTGAAGAAATCGTTCTTATCCTCTTCTTCATCATGGCTCCCATCCTGGCCACAGTGCCGATTTACTGCCTGTTCCTCCTGGCAAAGTTCATGCAGGCCCTGGTCTTCTTCCTGCTGACCATGTTCTACATCCAGAGCGCTCTTGCCGGTGCCGAACACTAGTAACTAATTCTTAAGCGGGGAATGGTCGTCCTCTTTACGACCCCACCATATAACTGCAAGGAGATTTCCATGCGTAAAATTATTGTTTTCGCTCTGACCCTTATTGGCATGCTCTGCATGGCTTCCATGGCTTTCGCTGCTGACGCCGCTGTTCTCGACGCTGCCGCCCTCGGCAATGTCTGCCTGGCCGCCGGTCTTGGTATCGGCTTCGCCGCCTGCGGTTGTGGCGTTGGCATGGGCCTCGGCCTCCGTGGCGCCTGCGACGGCGTTGCCCGTAACCCTGAAGTTAGCGGCAAAATCACCGGTACGATGATCCTGGCCTTCGCCTTCATCGAATCCCTGGCCATTTATGCCCTGGTTATCAGCTTCATCCTGCTGTACGCCAACCCCTACGTTGGATAGTAATCAGGACATGCCGCGCTGACCGGCCTCACGGCTGGTTATGCTAAAGCAGAAAATCTATGGTGAGACGAAAGCAATTTCGTCTCACCTTTTCTTTTGCCCAGTCATCGGCACAAAAATATAGCGCCGGCACTGTACAGCGGGCCTGCAATACTATATAAAGAAAGATAAATATCCCAATATCCTGATTAAGCAGCATTTCACAAGCCGCTTCCCTGAAGAGCTGCATAGGGCACATACGATACATTCCCCCATGCCTTAAGCGTGTTACAGCATAGAAAAGGATGCCCCTGGCCGCTCTTGCTTCACAAGCTTTTTCTGCCAGGCAAAAGCTATTTGCAAAACATACCAGACTGCTTGTGAAAACTCTTGTCTACTGATTCATATTGGGTTATTATTTTCAAAGTATAATTTTCACAAGAAATTACACATTTCCGAACATCAATATAAGTATTCTGGTGACCCCTATGGACAGTGTGCTTAAAAGCTCAAAAATCCCGCGTGCCACGATACGCAGGCTTGCTACCTATATACAGGTTCTTGAAAACCTGGACCGCGATGGCACAGAAATCATTTCCTCCACTCCCCTGGCCGAGGCCTGCGGCGTCAACGGCTCGCAGATCAGAAAGGACCTTGCCTATTTCGGGGAATTCGGCATCCGCGGTGTCGGCTACAATGTGAAGTCCCTCATCGCTGCCATCACCTCCTCCCTTGATGTCAACAGGGAATGGAGAATGGCCCTCATAGGCGTTGGCAACCTGGGCAAGGCCCTGCTCAACCACGCCGACTTCAAGGAACGCGGCTTCAATATCGTGAGCATATTTGACTGCGATCCCTTCAAAATCGGCGAGATGGTGCACGGCCTGGAAGTGCACTGCACCAAGGACATGCCGCACCTGGTAGCCGAAAACAACATAGAAATCGGCATCATCACCACGCCGCCTGAGCGTGCCCAGAGGGCAGCAACGCACCTTGTCAATGCAGGCATAACCTCCCTGCTCAACTTTGCGTCTGCACGCATCAAGGTTCCGGATCACGTCAATGTAGAATACGTGGACTTCTTCCACCACCTCTACTCCCTGGCCTTTAACCAGAACAGGTTTTACGCCAAGAGCTGACCAAATTCCCATAAATGCAAAAAGCACAGCTCATCGTTGACTGAACGATGGCTGTGCTTTTGTTTTGGCCATAAAAAATGCTTATCCGGCACTCCGCCGCTGACAGAGCAGGTAGAGCTGCATCATAAAGGCTTCTGTCACGCGTGACGGCGATATCTGACCCTTTATCTTGGCACGGGCCTCACCTGTCCAGTAGCTGACGCTATTGCGCTCTTCATCCGTAAGGGGTGCCAGCACGGCATCAAGAGCCTGCTCCCCGGATCTTCCTGCAAGCAGGCGGACAAGAGCCTTCTGCACTATGTCGAGCACCATGCCAGCCTGAACGGCATCAAAGCTTTTTGCTCCGGTTCTGGCAATAAGCCCCCGTCCTGTGCGCAGGAAGGAAGTCACGGCCGAGGCCATGTCCTGATACCCTGTATCTGCTGCCTCAGCCTCGGGATCTGCCCAGGGAAGCGTAAGACAAAAAGACCTTGAGACAATGGTAGGCAGTACCTGCCTGCGCTCAGGGGCAAGCAGGACAAACATGTTCCAGGAAGAAGGTTCCTCAAGCACCTTGAGCAGGGCATTGCAGGACTCGTCACGGTTGCTGCCAAGGCCTGTCAGAAGGACAAAGCGATAGCCGGCCCCCTGAGGGGTATCCTTGAGCCTTGCCAGCATCTCCCTGGTATTTTCCATGTTCAGGGCCCTGACAAGGCCTGATACTTCCATATCGCCAGGGCTTGTGCCCCGGGTCCTTGTTTTGCTTAAGTTTTTGTCGTCTTCCTTGTTCTTGGTATCAAGATTTTTCTTGTCTTCAGTATTGGATATGCGCCCGTCAAAGGCAAAAATATCCCTGTAGGCCAGTGTCTGTATCTGCCTGCAGGTCTCGCATTCAAGACACGGTCCTTCAGGGCCTCTATGCCTGCAGTTAAAGAGGCAGGCCCACCACTGGGCCAGCTGAAAGCGCTGTACTTCTGTTGCGCCCTCAAGAAGCAGCACCTGCGGCGGTGCTTCCCTGAGGGCGCACAGATTCTTTTTTACGCTCTCAAATTCCTGGCCCGCTATTTCCGGAAACAGCGTGTCCATCCAGCAGTATGTATGCAGTGTCCAGGCTTGTACTAGACCGTAATTGTCTGGTCGCGGTCAGGGCCGACTGAGACGTAGCTGATACGCACGCCGGTCAGGGCCTCTATGCGCTGGATGTACTTCTGCACGTTGTACGGAAGGGCCTCAAAATGCCTGCAATGGGAAATGTCCTCGGTAAAGCCGGGCAGTTCCTCATAGATGGGCGTCACCTCAGCCAGGGCGTTCTCTTCCTGCGGAGGATATTCAATGCGCTGCTCCTTGTACTTGTAGTCCACGCAGATTTTGAGGACCGGGATATTGCGCAGGACATCGATCTTGGTCAGGGCAAACTGGGTCAGGCCGCACAGGCGTGCGGACTCCCTGAGCACAACGGCGTCAAGCCAGCCGCAGCGGCGGGGACGTCCGGTTGTGGCACCAAACTCATGGCCCTGCTGGCGCAAAAAGGCGCCTGTGTCATCGTCCAGCTCGGTGGGGAAAGGACCGGCACCCACGCGGGTGGTGTAGGCCTTGGCTATGCCGACGATTTCAGTGAGGGTCTTGGGACCGACGCCGGATCCGATGGCAGCGCAGCCGGACACGGTGTTGGAGGAGGTCACAAAGGGATAGGTGCCGTGGTCCAGGTCCAGGTGCACGCCCTGGGCGCCTTCCCAGAGCACGTCCTTGCCTATCAGGGCTGATTCCATGATGGCGCCGGAAACATCGGTGAGATAGGGGGTAATCCTGCCGGCAACAGCGAGAATCTGGTCAGCCACTTCCTTGGGATCAAGAGGCTCTGCCTTGTACATGTCCTTCAGAAGGAAATTCTTTTCTTCCAGGGCACGGCTGATCTTGGCACGGACCAGGTCAGGGTTGAGCAGATCGCAGGCGCGCAGGCCCACACGGGCAGCCTTGTCCTCATAGCAGGGACCAATGCCCCTGCCGGTGGTTCCTATCTTGCCGCCTGCCTTGTAGGCCTCACGGGCTTTGTCCAGGGCAATATGGTAGGGCATGATAAGATGCGTCTTGTAGCTTATCCCGAGGCGCCTGGGGCTTGTGTCAACGCCATTGGCGGTGAGACTGTCTACTTCTTCCAGGAACACAAAGGGATCCAGGACGACGCCGTTGCCGATAAGGCAGAGCTTGCCAGGGTGCAGGATACCGGACGGAATGGTGTGCAGAATGGTCTGTTTGCCATTGACCTCAATCGTATGTCCTGCGTTATTGCCGCCCTGAAAGCGGACAACAACATCACTGCCGGCACTGAGCATGTCAACAATCTTGCCCTTGCCCTCATCACCCCACTGGGCGCCAATGATAACCGTGTTTGCCATAATTTTACACACCTTTATAGTTCACAGCCGGCCGTTAAAGCCATCTGAACACCAAATACAGGGCACAAAGACCCCGGCTCAGCAAAGCCTGCTGCCAGCATCCTGCAGCCTTATGCGCTGCCCTGCAGCGCACATTGTTTGTCCGGCCTGAAAAAGACAGCAGACATGAAAAAAATGCACCCTGGTATTCCCTTGTGCATTCTTTTCACAAAATACGTTTATTTCTTTGTGCTGACAAGCATCAAACACAAGGCAAATTCATTTCCTGGCCGCAAGCCACGCCGGGAAGGATTCCAGGGAAGGCATACAGGCTGGAAAAAATACGCACTGTATGGTAGGTGCTCACAAGAACACACAGCATCAGCGCCTGGCCATATGCAGCAAAGTACTGCATATGACGGTCCGGCAGCAACAGGCTGCCAAAAGCAGCACGGAGGAAGAGCATGGCCGAGCTTAAGAATATGTACAAGGAAATCGTCAGGGAAGACTACCCTGAGACGATGACCATCACCATGGGAGACCAGACGCTGGTCTACCAGAAGCGCCAGTGGGAAATAGGCGGCGAAAAGAAGGGCTTAAGGTACGGTGAAAACCCGGATCAGCCGGCTGCCCTGTACCAGCTTGTCAAGGGGGGGCTTAACCTCAACGGCCTGAAATGGCGCTCTCCCGAGGACAGCATCATTTCCGCCCTGGATGAAAAGCAGATGCTTCAGGCAGGCAAGCATCCCGGCAAGACCAACCTGACCGATGTCGATAATGCCGCCAACATCCTGCAGTATCTCACGGACAAGCCCGCAGCCCTTATTATCAAGCACAACAATCCCTGCGGTGCAGCCTGGTCCGACGAGTCTCTCTACGATGCCCTGAACAAGGCCTTCTGGTGCGACCGCATTGCTGCCTTTGGCGGCGCCGTTGTCGTCAACAGGCCCTTTACAAAGGAAGCAGCCGAACTGGTGGCAGCAAACTATTTTGAGGTTGTGGCAGCACCTTCCTATGAAGAAGGCTCATTGGAAATCATCAAGAGCCGCAAGAACCTGCGTATTATGGAGCTGCCTGCCCTGGCAGATCTCTCACCCATGACGCAGTCTGCCTTCCTTGACATCAAGTGTCTCTCTGACGGCGGCCTGGTGGTACAGAAATCCTTCCAGAACCGCATCCTGAGCAATGCAGACTTTTTGCCTGCCCAGGCAAAAGACAAGGAAGGGACCATCTATACGGCGCGCTGCCCCAGCAAGCAGGAAATGGACGACCTGCGCTTTGCCTGGGCCGTGGAGGCAGGCGTTACCTCCAACTCCGTCATCTTTGCCAGAAACGGCGCCACAACAGCCATAGGCACAGGCGAGCAGGACCGCGTGGGCTGCGTGGAGCTGGCCATATACAAGGCCTACCATAAGTACGAGGACGTGCTCAGCTTCAAGGAACTGGGGCTTACCCTCTACGAACTGCAGGAAAAAGCCAAAAGCGATGCCGCCATGGCTGAAAAGCTGAAGGATATCCAGGCAAGGGCAAGCCAGGATCATGGCGGCCTGGCCGGATCCGTCCTTATCTCTGACGGCTTCTTCCCCTTCCGTGACGGCGTCGATGTAGCCATGGCCCAGGGCGTCACTGCCATAGGCCATCCCGGCGGCTCTTTGCGCGACTGGGAAGTTATCAGGGCAGTCAATGAGCATACGCCCCAGGTGGCCATGGTCTTCACAGGCCAGAGGTCATTCAGGCACTAAGGTTCAGGCACCTGTGAGGCATCAGGATTAAGGCATAAGGTAAGGAGTACAGAGGCGTGAAAGACGAAGCCACAGAGAAGCAGCTGCTTGAGTCCTGCCCCCTTCCGCGGATTATTATCACATCCACAGGTGGCGGGGGCGGCAAGACTATGCTCAGTCTGGGGCTGGCACGCCTTCTGCGTAACAAGGGACATGCCGTTCTGCCTGTCAAGAAAGGGCCGGATTACATTGATGCTGCCTGGCTGTCAGGCGCATCAGGTCATCCGGCCACCAATCTTGACCCCTATCTTCTGGATGGCGCAGGCTTAAGGGCCCAGCTTG
>JAUMVQ010000075.1 GCA_030530085.1 Desulfovibrionaceae bacterium
CCTGTCGATAGGAATTGGTATCTCGGGCACGGATTTCTGCACATCTATCATTAAACTATTCTCCCTTCCTCTTCATCAAACAGGCAGGACCGATACTGTCTCGTTCCTGCCGTGGCACTTAAGGCCTGACAGCTTACGCTATGGTCCTGCCGGTTGTCGAAGGCACAAAGACGCCGTGCTTTATGCCATTGCAGGCAATGAGCTTGTCGGCAAGGCTGCCGATAACCTTTGCCTGCCCCCTGAGCACAAGGACCTCCAGGCAGTTGTGGTGATCAAGGTGGACATGCTGCGTTGTCACCACCACCTCATGGTGATCGTGCTGTATGTCCATCAGCTTTATGGGCAGGTCATGGTTGTGGTGGTCATACACCAAGGTAAGCGTGCCGGCCACTTCTGCGTCCGAATCCTTCCACTCCTGCTCCACCAGGGCATTCCTGATAAGGTCGCGGATGGCCTCGGAGCGGCTTTTGTATCCCTTGCTGCGCAAAAGGTCGTCAAAAGGAGACAAAAGATCCTTGGGCAGGGAAATGCCAAACCTGACCAGCTTTTCCTCTTTCTCTTCCATAACAGCAATCCTCCTTGCATCCCGTATGCAGCCAATGGTCCGCAAAAAACTATGAGCCGGCCCGTGCAAGCTCCCAGATGGCGACATCTGCCTTGCACGTCTGTGCATACAGGGCATCCACCTTGGCAGCATGCACCTTTCTGCCTGTCCAGCCAAAATCCGGCAGTGCCCTCAGGAAAAAATCGTACACCGAGCGCCCGGGTTCGGCCACCCAGACCCTGCCGCCCTTTTTCAGGGCATGTGAGCACACCTTGAGGACAGGCTCCACAAAGCGGCGCTCGTACATGATGTCGCCGCCCCAGACAAAGTCAAAGCTGCCCTGCGCAACACAGGGCCTACGCCAGTCCATGGCCACAAAGGCAGGGCAGGAAACGTTGTTGAGGGAGGCATTGAGTGTGGCATAGTGCAGGGCGTCAGTCTCGTAGTCTATGCCGACCACATCAGCGCCAAGATAGGTTCCCACCAGGGCAGTGAGGCCGATGCCGCAGCCAAGGTCAAGGCAGCATCTGCCGGCAATGCTTTTGCGGCTTGCCTCAAGCCAGGAGCTTAAGACAAGGCTTGACGGCCAGAGCTCGGTCCAATAGGGAATGTGCTCGTCCGCATCGGCACGCCCGTCGGCAACCATGTCGTCCCACAGGCTGTCAAAGTCAGACGGGCGCCTCAGCACCCAGTCCCTGCCTGCGGCAGCTATATGAAATTCTGGCGTATAGGCAGTCAGGGGCCCGGACATGACTTTCTCCTTGATAGTGCTTTTTCCCTTTCCGTTCCCGGATGCCTTGCGGCAGGGGACTTGCCCGGCACGGGGCATGGGGCTAATACAGGGTTTTGTTTTCGCACACTGACTGTTTGTGTCAAGTCCCGGCCAGGACCTGGCTGTATCTGCCTTCATCTGGCAGCCGGACAGAACTGATTATCCAACCTTTTTGCCATGTATACGATTTTTTGTGCCATTCTCCCCGCCTTTCTGGTCATAGCAGCAGGAGCCATCGTGGAGAAAAGGCAAATCATGCCGCAGAACACGGCCTATGCCCTTTCTGCCTTTGCCCTCAATATTGCCATACCCTGCCTCACCTTCCACATCATGAGCACTGCCCCCTTGGACAAAATGACGCAGTGGTCCTGGTGGGCAGGCATACTGTCCGTGCAGACAGGCTTCTATATTGTCTACTATTTCCTTGCCCGCCTGCGCGGGCGTGACACGGGAGAGGCAGTCATCTCCTCCCTCTCTGTCAGCTTTGCCAACGTCGGCTTTGTCGGCCTGCCTGTCATCATGAATATCTACGGGGACAACAACGACGCCCTGACAGTGGCAGGCCTTGTCATGGTGGCAGCCAATACCCTGCCAGTCATATCGCAGATGACGCTCATGGTCTGGTCCAGGAAAAAGAAGAAAAGGCCTGAGCAGAAAAAAGCTCACCTGCACACGAAGCTCTGGAACTTCTTCAAGCAGTACATCCTTGGCAACTCGGTGCTCATGTCCACAGTGCTGGGCATTGCCGTGGCAGCCTCAGGCATACATATCTGGGATGCCCTGGACAAGGGCATTGCCATGATAGGCTACACTGCCCCTGTGTGCATGCTCTTTACCATGGGCTTTTCCATGCGCGAAAACATCGCCACAGCCATAGCCCGCCACAGCATACATTTCCTGCAGCAGCTGTGGATCTGCACCCTGCGCCTTGTGGTCCTGCCCCTGCTCACCTTGTTCATCATGATGAACTTAGGCATAGACCCGCTCTGGGTTGCGGTGACCTGTATCGTCTCAGCCACAGGCAGCGCCATCTTTGTCTCGGCCCTGGCCCAGATCTACCAGGCTGTGCCCGGACAGGCGTCCATGACCATTGCCGTTACCAACCTCTTAAGCCTCTTCTCGCTGTCAGGCATGCTTATGATCCTGCAGCACCTTGGCTACCTCTCCCTGTAAGGCTTTGTTCCATGCCGGCACCCGGCCTGTTTTTTCATCCGGACAAAAAACATGCTCACCATCATTTCCACAGTTGTTCCCATCTTTGTCATCATCCTGGCAGGCATTATTGTCGAAAAGCTTGACTTCATGCCGGAGAACTCAGTCCGCATCCTGAGTATCTTCTCCATCAATATCTGCTTTCCCTGCCTGCTTTTCCACATCATGAGTTCCACCCCGCTAGACAACATGGGCTCATGGCGCTGGTGGCTAGGCATCCTGGCAGTGCAGTGGCTTGGCTTCTTTATCCTCTACTTTATTGAGAAGATGCGCGGCGAAAAGGACAAGGTTGCCATTTTGCACGGGCTGGTCGTGGCCTTCTGCAATGCAGGCTTTGTGGGGCTGCCCATCATCATGAGCGTCTACAATCAGGACAAGGCCGCCCTCTCCGTGGCCGGCGTCATGATCGTGGCCTCCAATACCATTGTCATCATTGCCCAGACCATGCTTGTCTCCGATGCGGCAAAGGAAAGAAAGGAAAAGGAAGGAGATACTGCCAGGGATGAGGCGCAGCCGTCCTTCCTCAAAAAAATCAGCTTCTTCTTGCGCACCTATATCTTAAGCAACGGCATTTTCATGGGCGTGCTCCTAGGGCTTGCAGTCTCGGCATCTGGATTAGGGCTCTGGCAGCCCCTGGACAAGGCACTCTCCATGCTGGGCTACATCTCGCCTACCTGCATGCTCTTTACACTGGGACTGGGCTTAAGGCCCGACGTGGCCAGGGCTCTTTCCACGCACAGCATACATGCAGGCCACCAGATCGTGCTCATACTGCTGCGCATTGCAGGCCTGCCGCTGGTGACACTGCTAGTCCTTTCCCTCCTTGGTGTTGATCCCTTGTGGATCAGCGTCAGCACCATCATGACGGCAACAGGCTGCGCCATCTTCACGGCAACCCTGGCCCAGATCTACCAGGCAGATCCTGGCGGCTGCGCCCTCACTGTCTCCCTCACCAATGTCCTGAGCATAGTGTCTATCTCGGCCACGCTGATTCTGCTGAGCCACATGGGGCTTCTGCATTTCCCGCTCGATATCTAGGCAAAAGGTGCAGGCAACCAGCCGGAATGAGGAATATATTTACTTATCTATATATCTTCATTAACTGATATATTGGCAGTGCCTGTCTTGTGAGACAAAGCACCTTCTGCTATAGAGGTAGCTTAAATTCATGCAAATGCTATGAGGTAGCTATGGGGCAGGATATTTTTGATCTGATATTTATTCTCATCATGTTTTTCTTCACCATCAGGGGCTATTTCAACGGCCTTATCGGCGAGGTGGCAGCCATTGTCTCCCTGGTCGGCGGCTTCTGGGTTGCCCACACCTTTCATCCCCTGCTGGCAAAGCATCTTGACTTCATAGCAGAGCCTGCCTGGCGCACCATGGCAGCCTACGTGCTGCTCTTTATCGGCATTGTCATAGCTGTTGCCCTGGCAGCGCGCTTTTTGCAAAGGCTCATGCGCTTTGCCTTTGCCTCCTGGATGGACCGCCTGGGAGGGGGCCTCTTCGGCCTGGCCAAGGGCATACTGCTCTGCTCCCTGGTCTTTATCCTCATGGGCAAGTTCTTTTCCACCTCGGAATTCTACAAAAATTCCCGTGTACGGCCGTATATGACGGTCTTCACGGAACAGTTCCGTGCGGCGCTTCCGGCGGACATCAAAAAACGTTTTTCCCTGTAACAGGCACAGTATAACATTTAACTGCATATACGCCCCTGCATTCTGGAAGGTATGATTATGGCTGATGATGAAAAAATGGCCCTGGAAGAACTGCGCTCCGTCATTGCAAGGCTCACTGCCCCTGACGGCTGCAAATGGGACAGGGTCCAGACTCCCGAGACGCTCACCGAATACGTCATTGAGGAAAGCCACGAGCTGGTCAGCGCCATCCGCGCCCACGATGCCGACGAAGTCTGCGAGGAACTGGGCGATGTGGCCTTTTTGCTGCTCTTCATCACCCATCTCTTTGAAAAGGATGGCAAGTTTACGCTGACAGACGTCTTCAAGAAATGTGCGGCCAAGATGATACACCGCCATCCGCATGTTTTTGCCGGAGCCACCTTTGCCAACCTGGAAGAGCAGCTCAAGGCCTGGGAGCAGCTCAAGAAGGAAGAGCACGAGAATGAGGGCCGTCCCACCGGCGTCTATGACTCCCTGCCCCGCGGGCTTGAGCCCCTGGCAAGGGCCTACCGCATCCACTCCAAGGCAGCCAGGCACGGCTTTACCTGGGAGTCCACCGAAGACGTGGAGCAGCAGGTGGAAACCGAATGGCTGGAATACATGGATGCCGTTGCCAGGCAGGATGCAGGCGCAGTCTCCCATGAGCTGGGCGATCTGCTTTTCAGCATAGTAGAGCTGGGGCGCAGGCACGGCTTAAAGGCCAATGCCGAGCTGGATGCAGCAAACCAGCGCTTTCTTGCGCGCTTTGCGCACATAGAAGAAGGCGCCCGCAAGGCAGGCAAGGAACTCTCCGAGATGACCCTGGGAGAAATGGATGCCCTCTGGAACGAGGCCAAGGCCATGGAGCACGATGCAGCTGACGCCTCAACTGCCTGCCCGACTGCGCAGAAAACAGGCGCAGATGAAAAGGACTAGCCTGATTATAAGAACACTGCACGGCTTCTGCTGTGCTGCCTTATGCCTGCTTCTTGCGGCAGGCTCTCTTTCTTGTACTGCCCCAAAACACCATGGCAGGAAAGATGCGCAGAATGCGGCCCTGCTGCTTTCTCCTGACAGGAACCATGCCGAGCAGGAAGGCGGCCGCATAAGCCCAGTATACGAACAGTGGCTTTTTAAGCAGTCCATGCTGGCCTTTGCAGAAAAGGCAACGTCAGAGCTCTCTGGATCACGCCTGCTCTGGCGCCACAGCGGGGCATCCAAGGACAAAAGCCTGGTGAACAGGGCAGCACCCACCTGGCTTGTGGTCAATATGGCGCAAAGAGGGACCACCCTCTCCTCCCTGGCAAAGGATCTGCCTGCCATTGCAGCCAGGGGCATAGGCGGCATCTGGCTTGACGGTGTCATGGAAAGCGATGCTGCCTGGACTCCGGAAACAGCTGTACATTCGTACCGGCAGGCCGGCATACAGACTGCAAAAACAGCCGGGGCAGAAGAAGACCTCAAAGCCCTGGTGCAGGCCATGCAGGCAGCCTCATTGCAGTGCGGCATGGACACGGTCCCCATGGCCACGGGCTTTGGCCCAGACTTCATGCTGCAGGCCAGGGGATCCCTTGCCCAGCGCGGCATGTACGTTACGGCTGAGATACCGGCTGACTTCCAGGCTATGCTGCCAGAGGCAGAGCGCCCCTGGGACTGCAAAATCCTGCCAGGGGAAACATGCCAAAAGCTTCTTGAAAAAGGGATCCTGCCAGGTCCCCTGCGCCAGGAAACGATGAAGGATGCCAACACGTTCTGGGCAGTGACAGGCCCGGTGCTTGGCACGGACGGCAGGACAAGGCGCATTGCCTACCGCGTCCTGGACACGGTCTGGAATCCGCTTCTCTGCTGGCAGGATCCCGGCAATGCCGCCAGGAAGACGCTGGCAGGCGCCATTATCTCTGTCACCGGCATGCGGCGCCAGACACTGGCAGGGCTCTCTGTCAGGGGGCTGGCCGGACTGGACGTAGCGGCACCCGGGCAGGGTAGTGTACAGGGAACAGGAAAAAACAGCGCCGAAGAAGACCGCTTTCCTGCCGATACCGCCCTGCTTGACATGACGCAGCAGATACACCGCTATGGCGGCTGGAGCCTTGTCAGAAGCGGCCATGACCTCTCGCAGGCTGCCTGCCTTGCCGCCGGTGATTTTTTCTATGCCACGGACGTGGAAAAGGGACTGGCAGAAGCACTTGCAGGCGGCAGCACGACATCCCTTGCCTCCGCCCTCTCTGCGCTCAAGTCTGCTAAAATACCTCTGAGCAACATGGTCTTTTCTGCGCCTGAAAAACTGCCGCAGGCACAGGCAGCAGGCACAGCAGCTTCTGCAGCAGGCACAAGCTATCTTGCCCAGGCTCTGCCTGCGGGCCTCCCCGGGCTCTTTTTCATGCGCAGCGGCGCAGATTACGCAGATACAAATGCAGATAAAAACGCAGCTTACGGCAATGGTGCAGACGATATCTTTCTCCCTGTCCTGAAAGCCAGGGCTGAGCTTGATGTCTCCGAAGGCACGCTGCAAAAGGTGCTCACACCTGCCGAAGGCGTTCTTGTGACTGTAGTCAAACTGCCCGGAAACGGGTATCTTATCACAGCCCTTAATTTTTCATTCAGCAAAAAAACCTGCTCTGTCCCTCTGCCAGGCGGGTCAAACTCAGACAGTCTCCTGTCTCTCACACGAGGAGCAGAGGCCTCATTCCCTGCAGCCAGCCAGCTGGCGATCTCCCTCAGTCCCCGTCAGGCAGCCCATTTTCTAACGGGCAGTTCTCTCGGCGGCATACGGTAAGGACAGACGCATATGGAACAAGCAACCGACAAGAAAGAAGCTACTTCGGACCAGAAGAACCTGGTATCGGGACTGAAAGACAAGTTAAAATCCCGCTTCTTTGGCAGGAACAGCCAGGATAAGGCGCAGGATGAAAAACCGGCCGCAGAGGCTGCTTCTTCTGCCAATGGCTCCTGTACCGAGGCAGCAGAAAACAAGCCTGCCAAGGGCCTGAAAGACAAGCTGAAAGACCGCTTTTTCAGCAGGAAAGGCAAGGACAGTCCTCAGGACAAGGACCATGAGGAAAAACCGGCTGAGGAAGCGACAGTTATCCCTCCTGCCGGCGACGCAGGCAGCAGCGCTGCTGCCGCTGAAGAAGTCGAGGAAAAGGTTGCTGAAGAAAGTCAGCCTAAAGAAGAGCTTCCCCAGGAAGAATATTTTCAGGAAGGAAAGCCCGTAGAAGATAAGCCCGAAGAAAAGCAGCCTCAGGAAGAAGAAACTCCGCAGGAGCATCACGGTCTTTTCCAGGGCCTTGCAAAAGTGGCACCTCTTTCTCTGCTGATCATACTTGCCATGGTCTGCTGGATGCCGCTTCTGACTACGGATCTGCTCTGCCCTGCAGAGGCAGACAATGCGCGTGTCCTTCTGGCCGGACAGGGACTCTCTCTCCTGCCTCATGCAGGCAGTCATGTGCTTATGCCCGTCTATGGCTGGCTTGGCTCTGCCCTGGCCTCCATTCCGCTGGCTTCGCCGGTGCAGTTCCTGCCCCTGGCAGGCTTTGCCGGTGCTGCAGTGTGCCTTATCGGGCTCTGCATCCTGGCTGCTGCCTTAAAAATGGGACGCCAGGTAATGTTCGGGGCCGGCCTGCTGCTTTTCTGCCTGCCCATATTCCTGGGCATGGCCAACTTCGTCGGCCCCATCCCCTTTGCCTGCGGCATAAGCATGATAGCCATGGCCCTGCTCTGCCGTGCCTGGATGAAGGAATCTGATCTCGCCTGCATGGTCCTGGGCAACGTGCTGGCTGTCTGTGCCACCCTCTCAGGCGGCCTGTACTATGGCCTAGTCCCTGTTGTCACAGGCTTCATCTTTGCGCTGTGGCGCGGCGACATTGCCCGCCTGCGCAAAAAGGACGCCCTTGCTGGCTTTATCGTCTTTGTGGCGCTGCACCTTCTCTGGCTCGGGGCGCTGATTCTCTTCGGAGACAAGGCAATTACCTCGGACATGGTCCTGGCAAGCCTCATCGGCGTGCCCTACGCTGCCGTCTTCTGCGACAGCATCACCAGGATCGTCCTCTGCTTCCTGCCCTTCCTTCTCATCCTGCTTGCGGTATCCTGGCCGAAAATTTTCAGGAACCTCGCAAAGGACATCAAGGCAAGCCGCAAGGAAAACGGGTCAGCCTACCTGTGGATAGCCCTTGTTTTAAGCTTCGTCTTTTCCTGCTTTGCAGCCCACGCCTTTGACATCTTCCTGACACTCTGCCTGCTGGCACTGCTTACAGCCCGAGCCCTGCTGAAACTGAGCGTCTTTGGCGTCCGCAGCTTCTTTATCCTGACAGGCATCCTGCTGCTTGGCACAACTCTTGGCCTCTTGGCACTGCTGGTTCCCTTCTTTAACGAGCTGGCAGTTGGCATCTGCCCCCAGTTTGCCGCACTTGTTCCGGCAGAAGTCCATGCTGACCTTGAGCGCCTGTGGGCCGGCCATACACTTATCTCCCTGCTCATTGCCCTGATGCCCCTGCTGAGCGCACTTGTCATCACCCATGTGGCCTGGCGCAGCCGTACAGCTGCTGCTCCCTTGCTGACAAGCATTGCCTGCATTGTGGTACTGGCCCAGCCGATTGGCCTGTACTGCATGCCCCAGCTGGCTACACAGATGGCTTCTGCCAAGCTCACTGATGCCAATGCCCTTCTCGCTGCCAAGAACGATACGGCAGCAGAAGCTCTGACGGCTCCGGCTGAAGAAGCCAAGCCCGAGGAGGTCAAGCCCGCTGAACCTGCCGCTCCGGCTGAAGAAGCAAAGCCTG
>JAUMVQ010000076.1 GCA_030530085.1 Desulfovibrionaceae bacterium
AGGTTGATTAGGCGTTTGTATTGAGGAAATTTCATGAGGATAGTCCCGCAAAAAGACCATGGCTGGGTATGGGAAGGAAGAAGGCTCCGGCAGGCATAAGGTGCTCAGGTATACCGGTCGTCTGTCAGTATCTGAACAGCCTTAAGCTGGCCAGGGCATTATCAGGGCGTCATAAGAGTTTATTGGAATCTTCAGGGGATCACCAAAGGATCACCAAGGGATCAGAAGATGTCTTCCCCTTATTACCAAACAGTTCAGATGATGCAAAGTTCTTTCATTAGCTGCTTAGGGCGCACGCACGGCGTTTGACAAGGCTTTAAAACAATGTATGTTTAAAAGTTTTGGGATAGTATCGCTTTACCACATCCAAACGCCTACGCTTCTCCCACTTGTGGATATTTTACAATATCCATGTATAGCCTGAAAAATTCTTTAATATTGCTGAATACGGCTTTAAATGACTCATGAGAGATTTTCTTTCCAAGACGTTTCTCTTCTCTTTTCTTACCAATCCTTGCAAAGTTAAGTACCATCTTCATAAAGAGTGTTTTCCCTTTTAGGAATTCTCCACTCTTACATTGTGTTCTATCTTGACTATAGACAACATCAAGCAACCAATGAGTGCTTTCAATTCCCCATCGAGACCTGTTAACGGATAATAAAGTCTTGGCTATGTCATTCTCTGAATACGGAAGGGAAGAGACCAGATAGCTTACTTCTGTCGAAGTTGTATCGTTCGTTTTATCGTAACGTACAGAAGTCAGTTCGGCGACAGTACCATCTCCGGAACACTTCCACTTTTCCTTTAACTCAGGGCTAAGCAGAGAGCCTGGCAGGACACGTATAGAACGGTTTTCTATGCGTCCATGTCCAAAATCCTGCGTATCATCAGCAAGTTGCATTGCTTCGAGCTCTTTTGTCTTAAACAACCCTTCAATCCATTCTTTTGAGACTCGATTGTTATTTTTTATATTGATGAGGTAGTGTCCACCCCCATTCAGGACTGCTTTTATGAACCTTACATTAGCGTGCAAAGCATCAGCAGTCACTATTGCACCACGAATATCGACTTTTTGAAGAACCCCTTCTATGTGCGTGATTTCATTGGTCTTATCTCCGACAATATTCTGAGCTAATATGAGTTCGGAACCACTGTCATAGACACTCAGAACATATTTGGGGCGTGGTTTTCCAGCTTCAATTCTTGTAGCTCTGACTGCCTGACCGTCGGCAGCCAAAACTCTTCTCGTTGTATTAGCCTTATCACCTTCTTGCGAATCATCAATCAGCAGTTGGTTAAATTCCTGCAAGAGACCTTCGTTAATATCTTTAGACAGCAAGTAAAAAAATCGCCAAACGCTATCGTGTGATAACTCAAGCCCTTTAAAGTCCTCAAAAAATTCTAAAATATCATTATTATGGGCATTCACAAAAACAGAAGCACCATGACAATTAGTATGACCAGCGCCAAAGGCAGCCATCAGAAGAACAAAAAGCTGCTGAGGCTTATATACTATTTTGTTTAAATCACGAGTATCATGTATTGTAGGAGTAACTATTTTCTGCTCTTCTTCATTTTTTATGTTTTCAATTTTCTCTTCCTGTTTTTTTTGCTCTTGTTTTTCATTCCATTCATCAATGGGGATCATCTTATTAATATCATCATCCTTATTTACTAAAACACCAACTGCATGTGAATAAAGGTATTTTGTTTGTTTGGTTTCATGGCAATACCTGACTGCACGCTCCATAACATACCATGTGCCTCCGTATTTTTGCTGTTTTACGTGGCTGATACGGATAGGGGGATTGGGATTGCGTGGCCTGCTCATATGGGGTGCCTCCTTGATACTATGTAAATTATGACTAAATTTTTATATCATTTACCTAGTTAAAAGTCAACAACCATTTGATATTTTTTGAAAAATTTTTTTGATATTTTTCGTTTTTTTTTGTTTTATGCCATCTCGTGCGTGCGCCCTATTAGCTGCTGGCGATATTCCATATTACAGAAGCTGTTTTGCCTGGTCAGGCTGAATTGAAAGAAAAGGGTGAGCAGAAAAGGCTCCTCAAAAGACTAAACCTCCGAACCTGCCAGATTGCGTCTGGCAGGACGGAGGTCTTGTTCTCAGTAGTTTTTACAGCGTGTGTGCAACGCAGGGACTAGGCTGCATTGTTGGCGCCGCTGACATCCAGGGTAGCAATGATGTTGTCATGGGTAGCCTGGTCAGCCTCAATGGCCTTGCTCTCTTCAGACAGTTCGTTTCTGGACTTCTTGAAGGTAGAGGAACGGGCCTTGAGGTTCTGGGTGTTTTCCTTCTTGTAGGTCTTCTTTGCGGCAGGAGCCTTGGTGTAGTCGTCAGCAAGAGCCTTTTCGTATTCGGCATCCTTGGCGGACATGTCGTCGTACTTCTGCTGCAGGATGAAGGAGACTTCCTGCAGGCCTGTACGGATTTCCTTGTAGCGCTCGTCGCGTTCCTTGGCTGTGATGCGTCCGCTCTTGTAGTCGGCTATCAGCTGCTTGAACTGATCATTGTAGCATTTTCTGGCTACCTTGGCAGCGCCAATGGTACGGCCCATGCTCTCGATGTCTTCATCCAGGGCGGTGGCGTACTTCTTGAAGAATTCGGCATCACGCTTCTGCTGCTGGTGCTTGCCATAGGCATAGCCGCCTGCGGCACCAACTGCGCCGCCGGCAGCAGCGCCGACCACGGCACCTTCAACCTTGCCGGTGGCAAGGCCGCCAATAACGGCTCCAGCAAGAGCACCTGTAACAGCGCCTGTTGCTGTAGACTTGGCAACCAGGTTTTCATCCTCGCGCAGCTGCTTGATGGGGCTGTAGCACTGCGGATAATAGTTTACCTTTGTTTTCTGCTCGCCGTATTTGCTGGCACATCCTGGCAGCATAAGGGCACAGGAGAGCAATAACAGGCAGAAATACCGATTTTGCTTTAGCCATGTTTCCAATCCTCATGTAGGTGTTTAGGGAAGTGAAATTTGTCCTGACCTGAAAAGTCTGTGTTCCGTCAGGTTAATTTTCTTATAACAGAGATTATGGAGCATGAAAAGGATAGTTTTGGACTGCCGTGACTGATCAGGCAGCCAGTTGCTGCTTAAAAAAGGCAGGCTGCATATCCTCCCTGAACACCTGTTGTATGCGGCTGGCCTGGTTTATGCCACAGGAGAAATATTGTCAGTCCATATATGTGTGGACTGGAAGTATACTTTGTCCTTGTCTCAGGTTATGCTTTCTGTGTAGGCTTTGTCATTAAAATCGGTATCTTGACTGAACACGGGAGGTGATTATGACATCCGATACAGAAGCATCTGGCAGGGACTGCGCTGCAAAAGAAGGAAAGGGCGATGTGTCCAGGGTGAGCCGCCTTTTGCGCATTGTCCATTTAATACGCGAAAACCCGCATCAGTCCCTGGCTGATCTGACAAGCGCACTTGGTATAGGCAGAAGCCAGTTTTACAAGGACAAGAATGACCTCATGCAGGTAGGTTTTTGTTTTGAATACCGTGCCGCCACAGGCTTTCAGATTACGGAAGACAGGCTGACGCCCCTGATTGATCTCAGCATATCGGACCGTTTCGTCCTGATGTTTGCCCTGGAACAGCTGTCCTCCACCGGAGACGGCACCCTGGCTGCCATGGCCATGGATGCCGGCCGCAAGCTGGCTGGCGGACTGCCTTCGCCTTTCAAGGAAAAGCTTCTGGAGTGCTTTGACACCCATGTTACAGGCTGCTTTGGCGCCAGGCAGGATATCTTGTCCAGGCTGAGGGACGCCCTGCTCACAAGCGAGCGTGTCCGCATCCTCTATACACGTGCCGAGACATGGGACAAGTGCTGGCGCCTGATAGACCCCCGCCATATCTACATACGGCAGAAGGCGCTCTATCTCTATGCCAGAACCCTGGATGAGGTGCCTCCGCAATGGAAGGTTTTCCGTTTAAGCCGTATTGAGGAGATCCAGGGTACCGGGCTTCACATTACCTGGCCTCCCAATGAGGATGACGGCTTCAGGGAGCGCATGAAAAATGCCTTTGACGCCTTTATCGGCATGGATCCCAGGCCGATCACCATACGCTTTACAGGCCAGGCTTCCCATTATGTCCGTGAAAAAATGTGGCATTCTTCCCAGAAGCTTGAAGACGACGGCAATGGCGGCCTGCTCTTTACAGTCACGGTCGCAGAACCAGAAGAGGTGGTGCGCTGGTCCAGGCAGTTTGGCGATGAAGCCACTGTAGTCAGCATGCCTTCCGATGAGGAGGCAAGATGACCTTCAGCCACTGGCATAGCAAAAGCAGATAAATGTGACTGCCGTCTAAAGCCTGCGGGAATACAATGTCCCTGAGGTGTCAGTGCCGCCAGCTGTCCTGTGCGGCACTTTTCTTTTTGTGGCTCACGAATATTTTAGACTGCATCAGAAACTGCCCGCCGCAAAGTCAGCAGTGGACAGTGAGAAAGCCCTCTTATGCCTCTGTGGCGGCACTTTCCAGCAAGATCTGCTGTATGAGGAAGCGTATGTTCTGGATATCAGTTATTTTCCAGCTGTTTCCTTCCTGCGTGACAATGGCGCGGACATAGTAGGTATTGCCGTTTTCATGATCCACTACGGCAAAGGGCACAACATGCCTGCCGTCTTCGGTTTTAACAGGTGTCTCTATCCTTGTGATTTCCTTCTTGCCCATGGAAATAAGGGAAAAGAGCGGGGCCATCATGCTTTCGCCCTTGTAGTTTTCCACTTTTTTGCCGGCAAAGGCGCCTGATCCTACGCCGTAGCGTACAAATTTGCGGACTTCGGAGAGCAGGATTTCCTGTGTCACGGGATTGGTAAAGGCGTTCTGGTTGATAAGAAGGGAAAGAATGGGAGGCATCTGTCCGGAATACTCGGGCATCTTGCCCATGGTCTCAAGTTCAGTGAAGACATGCCTGGCAACAGAGGTTATGTCCATGTTTTTTTCAAAGGCATCGGCATCGGCATTGTCAACGGCTGCAATGATGCCCTCTACGGCGCTTTTAGGGCCGTCAGCTGCCAAGGCTGCCCTGGGACAGAAGAAACCGGCACAAATGCAGCTTAGCAGGAAAAGCAGGCATATGGCGTGGAAACGGCTTTTTATTCCCGTGCCTGATTGCCTGGTATAATCCTTCTTTTCACACATAACGACAGTCATTCTTTTCTCCTATGCTTGCTTAATTTGGCTGATTTGGCTGCTGGGGCCGGGTTGTCTGGGTCTGGTTAAAAGGCTTGTTCTGAGAAGCCGGATTTTTTTGCTGCAACGGCATGGCTGTTGTATTTTCTGCATCGCCAGTACCTTGCTTTGAGGCATCAGGCAGGCCTTCCCTGGCAACGACCGCACAGCGTCTGGCCAGAGCTTTCAGCATCTGGGAGGAAGCCATGGCTCCCTGCAGGGCCTCATTGTTTTCCTTCAGCCTGCGGCCCACCCAGCGGGCGAGATACAGCAGGCTGTCCTCATTCATGGAAGTGCCTGACTGGGACCGCAAGGAGGCAATAAACTGTTCCTGTGTCCTGGCATTTTTTCTTGTTGCTTCCTGCAGGGCACTCTGGGCCGCTGACACATTTTCCCTTGCTTTTGCTGTCTCCTGCTGACCTGCTCCCGTATCAAGAGCCCGGTCCAGATCAAATCTGGCATCAAGGAGCTGCCTGTTGCTGAGCACGCAGGCCTGCTCGGCCTGATCAAGTTCAGTGAGCCTGCGCCCCAGATCCGGCATGCTGGCCACCGCTTCAAGGCCGGATGCCAGAATAAGGCAGCGTGAGCCAATCGTCTGGAAGAGAGCTGACTGTTCCTGCGGCGTAAGCTTCTTTTCACTGGCAGCATCGGCAACTGCCTGAAGGAAACTGTCCGAATAGATGGCGTAGAGCCCCTGGATCATGGAAGGCGTGAAGCAGTAGCGCAAAAGGGCCTCCCGTCCCTTTGCGCCTTCTTTTGCTTCCAGGCCGACAGGCGTTTTGGCATAGCGCTGGTTCAGGCTCTGAACCGATACGGAAAGGGCGCCGCCTTTGTTGCCGGAGAGGGGCTTGTAGCGGCTGACAACATAGGAGGCCAGGTCGCGTATAAAGAGCGGATGTACCCGCGTATCTTCCCTGGGAAGGGTATTTGCAGCCGTTTCGTCGTCCTTCTCAATCTTCTGGTAAAGTACATTGCCTTCCGTGGCATTGTCTTCTGCAGGACCATTGTTTTCTGCGGCCTTTGGCTGGATTGCCTCCTGTGCGGCAGGGGCTGTCGGTTTTGCGGGCAGCGTGATGACGCCATGGTCGCCTGATTCGTTGATAGGCGGCAGGGGAGGCTTTGTCTCAAGGCGGGGCATTATGTGGGTACGCAAAAAGTCCAGCGGAGTGCCTTCAATAAGGCTGTTCAGCCCGTTTTTAATCAGCGTCTTGTCGTTGCTGTCCAGAAAATACCAGCTGGCAGCACCGCCTGCTCCTGCAAGCAGAATGAGGAAGATAAGCCAGAGGCAGCAGCCGGCGCAGCCGGACTTGCGTTTTTGATCAAAAACAAGCGGCTGCTCATAGGGCAGGGGCTGAGAACTGCTGTTTTTTTCCTCTTTGCTAAGAGAGATTTTGCTGCCTTCCACTGCTGCTGTTCCTCCGTATGTTCCTGTCGTGACAGACATGTGCAATGGATTCTGTGTACCGTAAAACTGCCTCAAAAGAAACTACTTGCGTACAAAGCCGGCTCCCCAGCTGTTGTTGTTGCCTCCTGGGTCCAGTTCCTCTCCGTAGCACTGGGTAGAGCTGTCTGTGCCTTCGCACTGAACCCTTTGGGGAATAAAGTATCCTCTGCCAGGACAGTTGGCACGTTTGGCATCAATGGTCAGTTTGTTGCCTTTAAATCTGGCTTTTAACGGGCCGGTACAGGTTTCGCCATTATACTTTATAATCTTGCGGTGTCCGCGGCCATTGCGTGAAAAGCAGTATTCTGCCTTTATAGGCTGTCCGGTATTTGCGTCCATAAGGCCTGTTACTGAACGCCAGCAGCCTTCCAGAAAGGACAGATCCTTTTTTTTGGCTGCATCTTCCGGGATCTGCATTGCTTCTCCCTTTTTGGCAGCCTTGGGGCGCTCTTCCTTTTCTTCTTTTTCGGGGACAACAGCCGGAGCACCAAAATCAGGCATCTCATTTTCAGCAAGAGGCTTGCTTTCCTCTGCAGGAGGGGCAGGCTCTTCCTGTTTTGGCTCTTCCATTGGAACTGCAGGCTCCTCAGCAGGAGGGGCTGGTTCTGTTACAGGAGGCATAGGTTCTTCCGGAGGATTTGGGGGATCCGGAACAACAGGCCGGGGTTCATCCTTAGGCACGCACAGGGCCTGGTGCGCCCTGAGCCTCTCGATAAGATTGTCTGCCTTTTGGGCAAGCACCCTGCTTCTGGCAAGTTCGCTGTCCAGCCCCTGGTCCGGTGTTTCCTGCTTACCTGAGTCCCATGCTTCGCTTCTGGCAGGGTCACTGTCCATTGGCACTGCCTGGTGAAAACAGGATGCAGGCAGAGGGGAGGGCAAAAGGCCAAGTATGGCCAGAAGAAGCCAGATCAGAAGGATCGCCAGGAGCAGCGGCAGAAGATAAGGAAGACAGCCGGTATATGATCGTGCAGCTGCGGGAGGTACCGGTGGCACAGGAGGCGGTGTCACTGCTGCCTCATGCGTATCTTGTACAGGTACTGGCTGCGGTTCAGGTACAGCTTCGGGAACAGGCTGTGGCTGTGGCTGCGGCTGGGCCGGCCTGGGCTGATCCTGTCCTCCCAGCCGCATAATATGCTCAGGCTGTGCAGCAGAGCTTTCCTCAAAGCCCCAGTTGATAAGGACAGGAGTGCCGCCGGCGCTGTATATGTCCTGATCGCCGGGATGTATTATGGCAAGCGACAAAAAGGATGCCGCTATGTCGTGTCTTCCGGCACCGTTTTTTACCAGGGCGCTGATAGTATTCAGGCACTGCTGAGTCCTGGCAAGAAGAGCCTGCTGTTCTGCCTCCGGAAGATCAGCAAGGGGCACAGGTTTTTCCTTGGCGGTTGTATACCAGTCAATCTGGCCAGTGGCAGGGTCATACATGGGCTCTGCCAGAAATAAGTGCGCATGAGCCATGCCATGCTTTGAGAGGAAAGCCTGATTGGCAACAAGAAAGGTATGCAGCTGATCATAACAGTCTGTTATCAGCAGGCCCTCAAAAGCAAGGGGGCGCATGGTGTTGCGCTGACTGGTTGCAAAATGCGTATTCATACTGTGCCCGGAAAAAAGATATACTGAGTAAGGTTAAGAAATGGCATGTTCTTCGTGCTGTCGGGGCGGACAAGAGCCTGCCCAAAATAATGAGCCTGTGGCATCAAAACTGAAACAAGGAGATTTACTTGCGTATAAAGGTGGCGTCCCAGGTACCTTTTGACCCTCCCAGGAACATGTTAAGTGTTTGTCCCAGGAGCCCCAGCAAGCCGCCGCCCAGGTTGAGTCCCTGCTGCTCTCCTTTCTTTTCCTTGCCATGGCATCTGGTAGACTGTTCAGTTCCCTTGCACTGTACCGTATGGGGAACATACCCACCTCTATGGCAGTACGCTTCCTGAGCAGTTATATCCAGCCTGCTGCCAGAAAATCTGGCATTTGCCGATCCGGAGCAAATGTCGCCATCCCTCTGCCTGATAGTACGGCGTCCTGATCCATCGCCTGAAAAGCAGTATTCCATCTCGACGCGTTCACCGGTAGTTGAATTGTACAGATCTGTAACGGAACGCCAGCAGCCTTCCAGAAAGGACAGATCATTATTTTGGGCAGCATCCTTTGGGATCTGCATGGCT
>JAUMVQ010000077.1 GCA_030530085.1 Desulfovibrionaceae bacterium
CCGGAGTCATCCTTTGCACTGGAATCGTCTTCCTTGCCGGCATTATCCTTTGTGCTGGAATCGTCCTTCTTGTCGGCGTCAGCATCTGTGGCTGTATCAGTACCAGTATCGCTGCTGGTATCACCACCAGCTGTATCGCCGTCACTGCCGGTATCTCCGCCAGTTGTGCCACCACCGCCGGTATCACCACCAGTATCTGTGCCGGTATCACCATCGGTTGTGTCATCGTCACCGCTGGGATCTTCGCCGGGATCGGGATCGGTATCGGTATCGACAGGGTCGTCTTCCGGGGTGTCGCTTTCGGCGTCTGCATCATCCCCGATACGTGTCAGAATAATCTTTGTCTTGTCCTCAGTCTGCTTGAGAACCAGGTCAGTATACTCAAGGGACACGCCAGTAACACCAGCGATTTGTACGCCGTCGTTATACTTTTCGCCAATGTTAATGGTATTTGCATTTTCCAGCAGAACGACCTCATCGTCAGCTAAGAATTCACCTGTACCGTCCTGGCCGAAAAGACTGACAAGGCTGACCTCTACAGTGGCATCAGGGATAGATGTTGCTTGGCCTCCTGTCAGCGTCAGAATGTGATCGCCGGCCTGCATTGTCTGATACTTATAATAGAGAAGGGAGAAATTCTCTATATTACCGGCCTGCATCCCCTTTACTTCATAGAAGTTCAGCTTGTTGCCAGAGCTGCTGCTGTACTCGCTGCCAGAAGCAAAGCCGCCGCAAAGAACCGCAGTACCGTTAAAATTGGGAGACAGGCCGTCTGCCAGGCGCAGGTTTATGTTGTTACCTTCTGCCATGGCACTGCCATTCGCAGCCTCAGCATAGCCGCCATAGAGCCTGCCATCGTATGAGCCGCCATACAGGTCCAGGCTGTTGTCAGACGCTCTCGCCAGGCCATAGTAAGCAGTAAATACAGCCCGGCCGCCATATATTTCTGCTCCGATCGCTGTCACGCCGGTCATGGATATTGCGTTGGCGCTGGCGTCTTCTGTCTGGCCGCCGCCTTCTGCATAGCCGCCATATAGCCTGCCATCATAGGAGCCGTCCTGCATGACAACATTGTTATGGCTTGCCGTAGCATTGCCTGAGGCTGTTGCCCGGCCGCCATATATTTCCGGCCCTGCCCCTGTCACCTTATACAGGCGTATCTCGTTGCCGCTGGCAGATGCCGTAAGGCCTTCTGCGTAGCCGCCGTACAAAGCCTCGAAGGAGATTTCCGACTCAGAAGGAGCAAAGGAGTTATAGTCATCCGCATTCTGCAGGGCATAATTCACATAAACCCAGTTGCGGCCGGCTTCGGCTTCACTACCAGACCTGGCATAGCCGCCATAAATATTGCCCTGGTACGAGCCTCCGCTGAGATACAGCCTGTTGCTTCCTGCGGTTGCCTTTCTGCCGGAGGGGTCAATTTCAGCGCCAGTGTCAGCTGTTGCATTGCTGGCATAGCCGCCATAGAGGCACCCGTCATACTGCTGAGCTGAAGAAGAAGCGGATGAAGAATCAGAAGAAGAATTCTGGCCGGCAGTAACATTAGTCAGGGCCAGGATGTTGCTCTCTGCTGTCACAGTGCTGCTGCCATATACTGATACAGCCTGGCCGCCAAAGGCTCTGGTAAAACTTCCGCCTTCTATCGTAAAGCGGTTGTTCAATACTATGGCCATACCATAGCCTGAAGAGGCTGCGGCCTTGCCGCCGGAAAACTCGCCAGCTGTTGCAACAGCATCACTGTCAAAAGCCCTGAGCTGTACATTGCGAAGCCTGCCTGTGTTATGGGAAGCACTTGCCGAGTTGCCTTCTGCATAGGCGCCAGTCACAAGTTCTGCCTGGCCTCCTGACAGAGACAAAGTATTGTGCGTAGCAGTTGCGCTCTGTCCCTTTGCATAGGCGCCATATACTGCATCCGCCTGGACATTGTCACCAAAATCCAAAGTGCCGCTGTTGTAGATGGCAAAAGCATTTCCTGCGGCAGATGTGGCTTCAGCAGCCGAGACCCTGCCGATGACAGCATTGTCCAGGCTGGTAATGGTCAGCGTATTGCCCAGATCTTTGTACGATTCAGAACCATCATATTCCGATCCTGCCACAGCCTTTCCGTTATTTGTGAAAGACACGCCGGCTGAGATGAGAGCAAACTCAAGGGGAGCCTCAGCAGAGCCCTCAAAAGCAAAACCGTTGATTGTTACGGTGTTCTCCTGAGAAAAGACATTGCAGCTGCCGGGCCCTTCATTGCTGGATGAGCCGCCAACTATCGTTATTTTTCCTGCCGCACCAAACACGGCCCCGCTTTGAATGTCAACTCTGTTCTTGCTGGCTGTAAACGTGCCATTGACCGTAATAGTCGTATTGTCGCCAAGACTGACTATGCCGCCATAAACAGAACGGGCTGTGGAAACATCCTCAGCAGACTTAAAGCTACTGCCGGTCGCAAAGATAATGGTATTGTTGCCTGCCTCTGCAGTTATGTTTGTGAGGTCGCTTGAAATATTATAGCAGGCCCTGCCGCCCACTACTTCGCCTTGCACATTGACGCCGCTGTTAAACGTGGCGCTGTTATCACTGGCCTTAAGATCAGTCTCTGTGCCATCCTCCGAAATGGCCTGCCCCATTACAACCCTGCTGTACTCAGCTTGCTCATGGACGTTGAATACTTCCTGGTTCCCTGATTCGCGTGCATCCAGTACGTATTCAGAACTGGCACTGCACACGGCAGGGAGCACAAGAGGAATAGACAAAACCAGTGTTGCAAGACACGACGTATTCTTGAAGAGCATTGTATTCTCCTTCAGCAGCCGCCTGTCCCAAAAAAAATATCATGGGTCAAAAGTGTGTTTCTTAACGAGAAAACAATAATATACAAGATTATACAAAACCGGATTTTACTTAACGATACGTGAAATGAGAATAAACGCAAGCACTTTCAAAAATATTTTTTTTCTTCCGTTTTTCACGGCCCTGGCCATGGCCTGCACAAGCGCTGGCATCAGGACAGCCGGCTGATTCAGGCAGCTTCCGGCTGCTGCCAGGAACACACTTTACAAACAAGGTCTTTTGCTGGCCAGGCTGTGGGGTGCCATCGCTTTTTCAGCTTTTTCCTCTTCTTGCCATACGCCCCGGGCGCCCGGGCACATTGCTCCTGCCTGCTCAGGACGGATGCTGCATGCTCATGCAAAAAGAAGGCTCCCGCACAATGCTCTTATTGCATCGTGCGGGAACCTTCTGCATTTCTTCCCTGCAGACTGCCTCAGGCAACCTGCAATGTGCTCTCTTTTTCCTGCCGGCTATCTGCCGGATTCATCGTCCCTTGCACAGACAAAATAGGACTCACCTGCCCTTTCTTCTGCTACAATCCTTCCCTGCTGCAAAAGATACCGGACATGCTTTTCTACCTGGTCCTCTGCTGCATTGAGCCCCTGGCAGAGCCCCTGCAGGGTGCTGGGATGACAGCTGACAAGATCAAGCACGTCGTCCGGGGTGATATCCTTTCTGCCAGCCTCTTTTGCAGGCGCAAAGGAGGCAATAATCTCGCTTTCACGGCACAGTATTTTCTGTACGGCTTTCAGCTCGTCCTCGCTCAGGGCCATGACTTCCTTGTCCGCCGGAGGCCTTGTCACTGTGTTGAGCTGAACCCGTTCCACATGCTCAAGCCTTTCCAGCACGGCATTGATGGCTTCCAGGTCCTCTTCGCTGTCATTCAGATCCTTTGCCAGCATAATCTCAAGCCAGATACGGCCCTTGTATTCAGAACAGAACGTCACAAGCCCTTTCAGGATATCCCTCAGGTTAAGCCCCGGCGCCATAAAATTGGCCTTGCGGGCAGTACACGGCAGGGCTGCATCCAGCGACGGGTTGACCATGTCTGCCTTTGCCAGATCCCTGCGTACCTCGGGCATCCACAAAAGGGATCCGTTGGTGATAACGGCACAGGGGACGTCGGTTATCTTCTTTATGCCTTCTATGCAGCGCCCGAGGCCGCTGTGCAGCGTCGGCTCGCCGGATCCCGCAAACGTAATGATATCGGGCCTGTCCTTGGCAAGATGTTCTTCCACTTCCTGCAGCACGTCATCAACGGGGACAAATTCCACGCGTTCCATGGTGTGGCTGGTGGTATGTCCCAGCTGGCAGTAGGCACAGTCATAGGTACAGGTCTTGAATGGAAGGAGATCGACGCCCAGTGAGCGCCCCAGCCTGCGTGACAAGACAGGACCGTAGACATGATGATGCTGAGACATAATACACCCTCCGAATATGCCTTTTTACAAATATTGCCTGGCCGGCCCCGGCGGACATCCGCAGGGGGCTGAGGCAGATGGCTCTCCATGCTCTGAAAAATATACGTACAGATGTATGTTCCTGGCAAGGGCATGGGCAAAATTGTACACAAAAACCGGAAGCCGCCATATGGTTTGACCATATGGCAATAAGTCCGTACATAGAGAGCCACATTGAAAGAAGTCCCGCCTTCACGTCCCCTGCTTCGGACGATCTGCCCGGGCCTTTTCTTAAGCTACTGTGAAGCTGCTGTTACGCTGCTGTATGGAGGAGCTATGCGCATTATTCCCCGCGTGGTCACAATTCATGACATTTCCGGCATAGGCCGCACCTCCCTGACCGCAGCCATTCCGGTGCTGTCCAGCATGGGCATACAGACCATTCCCCTGCCTACGGCCATTCTCTCCACGCAGACCGTAGGCACGTCAGGCTATTCCTTCCTGGATCTGACTGACAACATGAAGGCCATGATAAGCCACTGGGAAAGCCTGGGCGAGAAATTTGACGGAGTCTATTCAGGCTTTATGGCCTCTCCGGAACAGATGGACCTTGTCGCCAGGTGCATGGACAACCTGCTCACTGACAAAGGCCTCTGCATAGTGGATCCGGTCTTGGGCGATGACGGCGTCCTTATCCCGACCATGACTGTGGACATGGTGGAAAAGATGCGCTGGCTCATTGGCCGTGCCGATGTCATTACGCCCAACTTCACGGAAATCTGCCTTTTGCTTGGCATTGAGTACGGCAAAAAGCACAGCCTTGAGGATCTCAAGTCATACCTTAAGGCCCTCTCTGACAAGGGGCCGTCCATTGTGGTGGGCACAAGCATGCCGGTCACTGAACTTGAGGAGCCTGTTTTTTCCTCGGTGCTGGCCTATGAGCGCACCCTGAACAAGTTCTGGCGCATAGACTGCGACTTCATTCCGGTCCATTACCCCGGCACTGGCGACATCTTCTCATCCGTGCTGACAGGATCCCTCATGCAGGGAGAGTCACTGTCCCTCAGCATAGACAAGGCGGTGCAGTTTATTACCCTGGCCATCAGGGCCACATACGGACATGATGTCAATCCCGTCGAAGGCGTCCTGCTTGAGCGCTACCTTGCCACATTGCACAGTTCCGCAGCCCTCTGCCAGACACGCCTTCTCGGCTGATCCCCGGCATCGGGGATTCGGCATGAGGATTCTGGCAACAGAAATCTTAGGCCATCGCACCTTGTGCCTGGAAAGGCTTTATTGTGAAGATAACTGAGAGGCCATATTACGCAAAAAAGCTGGCAGGCGTCATGGGCACGCCTGACATTAAGGTCATTACCGGCGTAAGAGGATGCGGAAAGACAACATTGCTGGAATGGTACATGCAATATATTGCTGACAACGTTCCGGATGCAAACATAATTCACATCAATTTTGAGCTGGAACAGTCCGCTCCCTTAAAAGAATACCATGCCCTGCATGACTTTGTTGAAAGTTCGCATAAAAATGGATGTAGCAACTTTGTCTTCATTGACGAAGTACAGATGTGTCCAAAATTTGAGCTGGCAGTAAACAGCCTTCATGCCTCAGAGAAGTATGACATCTGTATCACCGGATCCAATGCCTTTTTGCTGAGTTCAGATCTGGCTACGCTCCTGACCGGGCGCACTTTTGCCATCAGCGTCTTCCCTTTTTCCTTTGCAGAGTTCAGGAACTTGCTTAAAGCGGAGGATCTCAATGCGTCCCTGGACCGCTATATAGAGGCGGGCGGCATGCCAGGCGCCTCTTTGTCCCATGAGCAGGATGCACGGCATCAGTACGTCTGCGATCTTTTTGAAACCCTGCTTGCCCGTGATATCAGGCAGAAACACAATATCCGCAAGACAGCCGTCCTGGACAAAATTGCAGGGTACATGGCGGACAATTTCACAAGGCAGATCTCAGCAGATAATATCACTGCCATGCTTGCAGACAGCGGCCATAAAACAGGCCTGAAGACAGTTTCCCGGTATATGGAGTATCTCTGCCAGGCCTTTGCCTTGTACAAAATACGCAGATACGACATTGGCGGCAAAAACTATCTGGGCTCCGATGCCAGGTACTATCTTGGCGATCACTCCTTCTTCCATGCAGGACCGGGCACAAAAAACACGGACCTTGCACAGTGTGGCAGAGTGCTGGAAAACATCGTAGCCATTGACCTTTTGCGGCGCGGATACGAGGTCTGTTACGGCGTTCTGCACCAAAAGGAAATCGTTTTTGTGGCCATGCGCCGCAATGAAAAGATGTATATCCTGATGTCTGACAACATCTGTGACGAAAAAACCTTTATGCGGGACGCCGGTTACCTGCTGGACATCAGGGATGCCTATCCCAAGGTAATCCTGGCAAGGACACGGCATCCCCGCTGTCAGTACGAGGGTATACAGATTATCGACATTGCCGACTGGCTGTGCCAGGACAACGTGTACCCGATGCGCTGAAAGGCGTCTCTAAGCCTTCTCAAAGGCCTCCCACAGACATCCTTTATGCTTCCTGGCGGCAGACGGCCACGCAGCTTTTGCGGTTAAAGGCCATGCCCCAGGCAATAACAGTCCTGGACTCACTGACAAGAGGGGCAGCATACTTTTGGGACTGAATCTGAAGCATAGCCCTGCCTGCATCCTCTTCCATGCTGTCCGGAGAAGCGGAACGCTTTACTTCAATAACGGCACACCGCTTGTTAGTGGCATCCCTGACTATGAGGTCACTGCGCCCGAGGCCGCTTTCATAGTTTGAGCGCACTATGTATTTGGCTCTCAGCAATCCGGCTAAAATGGCATGGTAATACACTTCCTTGTAGTCATGGTAACTCATGGTGTCCATGAGCAGGGAAGAAAGGATTTCAGCAAAAGCCACGGCATCGCTACTCCACAGGGCGTCATACAGAGGGCGTAGATCCGTCCCTTGTACCCTGTCGCAAAACCATTCCCCGATCTTTCTGGCGAATATTTCGTGAACTTCCCTGTTGGGAATACGCAGCGGCATGGCATTCTGTTCTGCAGGCTCATAATCTGCCGCTTTTGTCAGATAGCCGGTAAGGTACAGAAGGGTCCAGAGGTTGTTTTCAGATGCCTCAAGCTCGTCATAGGTCAGTTGCTCGTTCAGTTCCTTCTCAATCACCTCTCCGTCAAGCAGGGCTGCAATTTCATCGTCAACAGCATAGTCAGTGCGGCCTATGCATATTTTGACGACATTGCTTGAGCCGCTGTTTATCCAGAACGGGGACGGCATGCTTTCCGGCTCTGACTGTAACTTACGGACATACTGCAAAAGATCCCAGGGACAATACATGTCATTGTGCCTGCCAAAGCAGTAGCCGTCATACCATGTACGAATCTCTTCTTCCTTATGAGACAAGCCAGTATCAGCAAGGAGTTTCCTGACATCCTTTGCTGTAAATCCTATTTTGTCAGCAAAATCAGCATCTGAAATGCTGTAACAGGTACTATTATTAAGTCCTGTATAGGAACTTTCTTGTGCCATGCGCAGGCACCCTGTCAGAATAGCGAACTTAAGCTTTGTATTGTCCTTTAGCAGCCCGCCAAGTACAGACTGCATAAAACTATACATCTTATTGTAATAGCCCTGCTCCTGAGCCTTTGCCAGCGGAACATCATACTCATCAACAAGAACTATTACCTTTTCATTGTAGTGCTGGTACAGGGCCTGGCAGAGGGTCTGTAAAACTGTACCGGTCTCATCTTCACTTGCAGTGCCGTCATAAATAGACGCTATCCGTTTTTTTTCACGTGCCCCTGCCCTGGGACTTTCAAGCAGAAACAGATTCTCACTGCAGCTCTGTCCGGCGAGCTCGCCAAACTGAAAAAGCGCATTCCTGAATGTTTCGCCCCTGACTTCCTTGAAAGAGATGGCAAGCACAGGCCACTTGTTCATCCACTTTGCACACAAATCCCTGTCTTCTGACACATGCAGGCCTGAAAAAATAGCACGGCTGTCCTTCCTGATGTCAAAAAACTCGGCAAGCATGCTCATGGTCAGGCTTTTGCCAAAACGCCTGGGACGGGTAATCAGAGACACCTTGGGCGGCGTATCCTTCAGAAATTCCCCTATAAAGGATGTCTTGTCTGCATAAAATAAATGATCTTC
The DNA here is from genome assembly GCA_030530085.1 of Desulfovibrionaceae bacterium. Classification (GTDB taxonomy): domain Bacteria; phylum Desulfobacterota; class Desulfovibrionia; order Desulfovibrionales; family Desulfovibrionaceae; genus Desulfovibrio. Next base: position 8,406 of record JAUMVQ010000077.1, read on the forward strand.
CCGAACTTCCCTGAATGACGAGACACCAGGACATACAGACTGCATGCTTGTCTCTCCTATTCTTTTGCAGAAGGCAGAGCGCAAGGCTTAAGGCCAAGCAGGCACCGACGCCGGCTGGCAAAAGGGGAAATCCCCTGCAGAACAGGCAGGACGGCAGGTTATGGCCTTTTACGCGCCAAAGCCGGCCTTTTCGGCCATTTCCTCAAGCTTTGCAGCAAGACCGGCACTGTCCAGCATGAGCTCTGCACGCTGCTCAGCCTGCCTTGCATGCTCAATAAATTTGTCCGGCACGCCTATGCGTTCCAGATGCAGCCCGCCAAGCAGGTCATGGTCTGCAGCAAGCTCAAGCACGGCACTGCCAAAGCCGCCGGCCG
>JAUMVQ010000078.1 GCA_030530085.1 Desulfovibrionaceae bacterium
TGACAAGGTGGGACTGCGCCAGCTGGTCGATAAAAAAACGGCAAACGGCATTCTGGACAACCTGAAAGAGAATGCACAGGTATCTGTTGCTGTAGGGCAGAACTGGAACAGGCGCTTCCGCAAATATACAGACAAATTAAAAAGCCCAGATCTTGGCGTTGTATCCGAAGTCCTGCATGAACTGCTCATCCTAGGCAGGGACAAGGAATTGTCCTATGGAGAGCGCAGGCTGCAGGAACAGGCCATGGGCCTTGTGGCAGGCGAGCTCTCCGAAGTGCTGGGCATAACGGCAGATGACATCAAAAAACAGCTGCAGGCTGTCTACAAGCCGGCAGCTCCGGCTGATACGGGTGAAAAAAAAGCGTAACCATTGCATATTGCTGAATAACAAAAAAGGACAGCACCTCTCTGAAGACAGAGGCTGCTGTCCCTTTTGTTATCATGTCTTTACAGAGTCTCAGATGCAGTCTGTATTGTCGTCCCCTGCATCCACGGGAACAAACTTGAAGGCATTGACATCAAAAAGGCCGCGTGTATTCACCTTGAGGGACGGAATAACGCAGAGAGCCATAAAAGCCAGGGTAGTCAGCGGCGTCACACCCTCGCAGCAGCCGCATTGACGTGCAATAGTCTCAAGGACCTTCAGCCCCTTTGCCACACTCTCTGCCCCTTCCTGGGACATGAGGCCCGCCACGGGAAGGCTGAGAGAGGAAACGACTTTCCCGTCGCGCACCATGCAGAGGCCTCCGCCCATCTCAGCGACTGTGCGGGCGGCCAGGAGCATGCCTTCATCAGTCCTGCCGGCCACGACGATATTATGGGAGTCATGGGAAATACTGGTGGCAACAGCGCCGCCCAGCAGCAGTCCTGAATAAAAATAGCCTTTCAAAATCCCGAGGCCTATGCGGTTCAGCCCCTTGTGGCGCTCAATGACGGCAATCTTGCACAGATCCTTGTTTTTGCGTGTGGCAAGATTTCCCTCTTCATCCGTAATCACATCCATGACGATGCTGTCCGTGACAAGTGAAAACGGATTGATTTTGATAACACGGGCTCTGCCCGAGGGAACAGGCAGCTTCAGGCAGTCAGGCGCAAGCTCTGCGACATGCATGCTGTGCAGTATTTCCTCAGGCACGGCAACAGGCTTCCTGAAACCGCTTATGGTGCTGCCGTTTACGACGCAGGCGCCGTCGCTCCACACCATGCACGGCTTAAAGTCAACAAGGTCCTCCATGAGGACAAGGTCTGCCTTATAGCCTGGTGCCACGGCACCCCGGTGGGCCAGGCCAAAGCACTGTGCAGGATTGAGCGTAGCCATGGCTACAGCTGTTGCCGCAGGCAGGCCCAGTTTGACAGCCTTGGCCAGGATGCTGTTTATGTGGCCGCTGCTCAGGATATCCTCGGCATGCAGGTCATCAGTGCAGAAGCAGAAGCGTCCCGCATTGTTGCTGTTTACAGCAGGCAGCATCTGCTCAAGCCCCTGGGCAGCAGAGCCCTCGCGGATGAAGACATACATGCCTGCCTCAATCCTTTCCCTGATAAGATCGGGCTCAGTGGTCTCATGGTCAGCCCTGATGCCGCAGCCTGCATAGGCATGCAATTCAAGGCCGCTCAGGGAGGGACAGTGGCCGTCTGCCACCTTGCCCAACGCTTCTGCTTTTTCCACCTTGGCAAGAAGATCGTCATCCCCTGCCAGAAGGCCGGGATAATTCATGACCTCGCCAAGCGCACATATGCGCTCATGCCCCATAAGACTGGCAATGGCATCGGCATCAAGACTGGCGCCTGCATCCTCAAAAGGCGTGCACGGCACACAGGAAGGCATGGCCAGCAGGATATGCACGGGCAGGTTTTCACTGGCGTCCAGCATATACTGTATGCCGCTGATGCCTGCCACGTTGGCAATTTCATGCGGGTCGGCAATGACACAGGTGGTTCCGCAGGGGAGCACTGCCCTGGCAAAGTTTTCAGGCGTCAGGAGCGTGGACTCTATATGGACATGCGCATCGGTAAGGCCTGGTGTCAGATAGCGGTGCTGGCAGTCAAAGATTTCCTTTGCATTGGGCTTGGGACACTGGGCAGAGGGAACCACTGCCAGTATCTGCCCTCCGGCAACCAGGACCGTCCTGTCCTGCAAAACAGTACGCCCGAAGACATCCACAACATTGGCATGTATAAGTGCCAGATCACATGCTTCGCGCCCCAGTGCCATAGCTACCGCCTTTTTAAGGGGCAGCTTTTTGTCTTCTTGTATCATAAAACCTCTCTAAAACTGCATACAGGTCCTGCCAGCCTGTGTAAAAAATGTCATTCCCATGCACAGAAGCGTTGCTCCCATGCATTGGCGTCACGTGCATAGCACTATTCCTGCATATTGAAAACAGAATAATTGCTTGTTTTCCGGACACTTTGTTCGTATATCTCAAGGAAATAGTTCAGCACAGTGCACCTTTCTTTCCCTTTACCTGCAGGAGCAAGCACATGCGCAGCATGACTGGATTTGGCCGCTGTATTATGGAAAACAAGCTGCTGACACAGCAATGGGAAATCCGCAGCGTCAACAGCAAACGCCTGGATCTGAAATGGAACCTGCCTCTTTCAACAGGCAACCTGGAAAACCATTTTGAAAAAATAGTACGCAGCCACGCTTCCCGCGGGCGCATAGACATTTCCCTTTCAGTACAGATGCTGGGGGCAGAGATGAGCATGCACTTTGACCATGCCCGTGCCAAAGGCATGCTCCAGGCCCTGCAGGCTCTTGCCGAGTCACGCAACGAAACCTATACGCCCAACTATGACCTTCTGCTCACCATCCCGACTCTCTGGAATACAGCCTCTGACGACATGGATGAAGAAACGGTAGCCACCCTGGACGAAGGGCTGACCCTGGCTCTTGAAGACTGGAACGAATCCCGCGAGACAGAGGGAGCCGCTCTGGCACACGACCTGCTGGCCCGCCTGCTGAGGCTGGAACAGTGGACTGACATCCTGCGTGACAGGGCGCCGGCCATCAAGAACGAACGCAGCGAGGCCCTGCGCGAACGGATCAGTGTCGAGCTCTCTGCGCTCTCCCTTGGCGATCTGGCAGAGACGCGCTTTTTGCAGGAAAGCGTCATCCTGCTGGACAAGCTGGACGTAACAGAGGAGCTGACCAGGCTCTCTACCCATCTGGAACGCCTGCGCGAGCTTCTGCAAAACGATTCTGACACCGGCAGGCGGCTCGATTTTACCTTGCAGGAATGTTTCCGGGAAATTACCACCTGCGGCAACAAAATCCCAGATGTGCAGCTGTCCAGGCTTGTGGTTGACTACAAGAACGAGCTGGAAAAGTGCCGCGAGCAGGTACAGAATCTTGAGTAGCGATGCTGTATTGAGGGCAGGTGCCTTGGGCGCCTGCCCTTTTTGCCGGCTTTTGGGAATGGAGCATACAGAAACTCTTCCGGTTTTTTCTTATTTGTCCTTGTAAAGGACACACGCTGTAAGTATAATCGCCTTGTAGCAATGTTTTTTGTAACAATCTGGAATTATGCGCCTGTCGCAAGATTACGGCGCTCAAGGTCAAAACAGCATGCGTCTCGGAACAGCTCTAGTGCTCAGTGCCCCGTCAGGAGCGGGGAAAACTACACTTGTCAAAAAACTTCTCAAGGAATTCCCCAATTTCGGCTTCTCCATCTCCTGTACTACCAGAACGCCGCGTCCCAATGAAACAGACGGTAAAGACTACCATTTTTTAACAAAACAGCAGTTTGACGAACAGCGCATCCAGGGAAAATTTGCCGAATGGGCAGCAGTGCACGGCAATTTTTACGGAACGCCCCTGGAGCCCTTGCAGACCCTTTTCGGGCAGGGGCACGATGTCCTTCTGGACGTAGATGTCCAGGGGGCTGCCCAGTTACGGAATACGCTGCCCCATGCGAGCTTTGTCTTCATCATGCCCCCGTCCATGAAGGAACTGGAGCGCAGGCTGCGCAGCCGCGGCACAGACAGCGATGAGGACATAGCAAAGCGCATGCACAACGCCAGCCAGGAAATAGCCTGCGCCCGCTGGTTTGATGCAGTTGTTCTCAATGACAGACTGGACAAGGCTTACGATGAACTGCGCAGCCTGTACCTGGCTGCCACATGCAAAACTGCGCTCAACAGAAATCTCATCGATCATATCCTGCTTGAAGACACCCTTCCCTCGCATTCATAAAACAGGAGGAACTCCATGGCCCATCTTATCGTCGCAATGGACTTCCCCACAGCGGAAGATCTTCTGCAATGCGCCAAAGCAATAAAAGGCACCGTTGAATGGTGCAAGGTCGGTCTTGAGGCCTTTGTGCTGCAGGGCCCTGCCCTGATATCCCGTCTTGAAGACATGGGCTTCAAGGTCTTTTTAGACCTCAAATACTACGACATCCCCAATACAGTGGCAGCTGCGGTACGCACGGCATCACGCAGCGGCGCCCGCCTGCTCACCATACATACCCAGGGCGGTGAAGCCATGTGCAGGGCAGCCATGGAAGCGGCAAAGGAAGCCGGTGACAAACGCCCCCTTATTTTTGGCGTCACCTGCCTCACCAGCTTTGCCGACGGGCAGATGCCTGGCATTCACGAGCCTGTCTCAGGCTTTGCCAGATCCCTGGCCGGCATGGCCGATTCATGGGGTCTTGACGGCGTGGTCTGCTCCGGCCAGGAAGCAGGCTATGTCAAGCAGAATACGTCTCTTATGGCTTTGTGCCCGGGCATACGTCCTGCCGGAGCAGCTACCAATGACCAGGCCCGTGTTGTCACGCCCGCCATGGCCGTTCAGGCTGGAGCAGACTTCCTTGTGGTAGGCCGTCCCATTACCAGGGCTGCCAGCCCGGCAGCAGCGGCCTCTGCCATTCTGGAAGAGATGGCGCGCTGATGTCGTTATGGTACATGCGGCAGGGAACAGCCCCTGCCCCGGGTGCAGAGCTTGGAGAAAGCCTGGCCATTTCTCCGTTTTTGCAGAATGTTTTGTGGCGTCGCAACATTGCGACAGAAGATGATATAAACAGCTATCTTAATGCACGCCTGAGCACACTCGTCAATCCTGAAAGCTGGCCGCAGATTCCCGAGGCGGCAGATTTTCTTGTTAAGGCCCTGCAGGAAGGCAAGAAGCTTGTCGTCTGGGGCGACTATGACGTTGACGGCACAACATCCACAGCCCTGGTGCTGGACGTATTGCAGTATCACGGCATAAGCGCCTCATGGCACATTCCTGACCGCCACACCGAAGGGTATGGCATGAATGTGCCCATGATTGAAAAGCTGCATGAGCACGGCTTTCAGATACTGCTTACCGTGGACTCTGGCATCTCCGATATCAAGGCCATAGCCAGGGCCAGGGAGCTGGGCATGGACGTGGTGGTCTCGGATCACCACCTGCCTCCTGACAAGCTGCCTGATGCCTCGATTTTCTTTAATCCGCGCATGCATCCTGACGAGGCGCCCTGCCCCTATCTGGCAGGCGTCGGCGTGGCCTTTTTCCTTATGGCTGCCGTCAACCGCAGGCTGTCCCGGATCACGGGCCGCTCCTACAGGATGGACAATGTGCTGGATCTGGTGGCCCTGGGCACACTGGCCGATGTCATGCGCCTCACCGGGCAGAACCGCATTCTTGTGCGTGCCGGCCTGCAAAAGCTCATCCACCCGCAGCGTCCTGGCATCACGGCCCTTAAAATAGTCTCCGGCCTCCATGCCAATTCAGCAGTCACTGCGTCCCACGTCAGTTTCAAGCTGGCCCCGCGCATCAATGCGGCAGGGCGCATGCACCACGCAAGAATTGCCGTGCAGCTTCTGCGTAGCCGCAATTTTGAAGAAAGCAGGGAACTGGCAGACAGGCTCGATGTTCTCAACAAGGACAGGCGCGATACCGAGCATATTATCCTTGACGAAGCCCGCGAGCAGGCAGCCAGGCATCTTGCCCAGAATCCCGACTGCGGCCTGGTGCTCTACGGCAAGCAGTGGCACCCCGGCATCATAGGCATTGTCGCCACCCGCATTATCGAGGAATTCCACGTCCCCTGCATCATCGTCTGCGATGACAAGGATACGCTGAAAGGATCAGGCCGCTCCATTCCTGGCTTTGATCTGTATGAGTGCCTTGGAGAAAGCACAGCGCACCTGATTACCTTCGGCGGGCACAGGCAGGCAGCAGGCGTGCGCATCATGCCAGGCTACCTTGATTTGTTCCGCAAGGATTTTCAGGAAGCCTCGCGCAAGCGCCTGCTCAGCCCTGGCGAGCAGATCTTCTGGGTGGACGGCGTGCTCGGCCTTAAAGATGCAGCCAACCCCGTGCATCTGCGCGAGCTGGCCATGATGGAGCCATTCGGCCCCGGCAACTCGGAGCCGCTCTTTTTGTCCAACCCTGTGCAGGTCCTGGACAGGAATCTCTTCGGTTTCAACAATAAAAAAGTAGAACTGTCCCTGAAGGATACTGTGGACGGGCAGGTCCTCACAGCCAAGGGCTGGAACATGGCTGCAAGCCTGTCCCCTGAGCTTGTCGGCCAGACCATACGCATCCTGTTCACGCTCAGGACCGAAGCGCGTTACGGGCTCTCAGGCCCTGAACTCACCATCAAGGACTGGAAGCCGTACAAGGAAGGCGAGGACTGCCTCTCCCTGCCTCCGGATGAAGGTACAGCCGGCGGAACCGCCATTGACGACGGCAGTAACGAAGAAGGAACAGGCGATGACAGCGACGACATAGACGCCATGATCTGAGCGTCTTGTCCGGCGCAGAACAAGCCTGTTCCTCCTGTTGCTTTCAGCCTTTCGTGCAGGCTGCGGTCACAAAGCCCTTACTTTGCGGGCTGTGCAAAGACGGCGCCATCGCAGGGCAGGCCGCGGCCCTCGGCCAGGTCGCACCACTTCTTGCTTTTTTCCATATCCTTGTCTACGCCGGCACCATGGGCATAGCAGGCGCCCACAAAGCGCATGGCCTCAGCATGGCCCTGGTTTGCCGCCTTTTCAGCCCAGGCAAAGGCCAGGGCATCGTTTTTCTCTACGATCTTGCCTTCATTGAGCAGCATGGCCAGGGCAAACTGCCCCTCGGCATAGCCTGCATCGGCAGCTTTCTGTATCCAGTTGAAGGCCTGCACGCCGTCCTTGGGCACGCCAGCGCCAAGCTTGTAGGCATAGCCCAGAAGGACCATGGCCTCGGTGTTGCCCTGTGCGGCTGCCTTGCCGTACCATTCACAGCCGGTAACAGGATCAGGCAGAACGCCCAGCCCGTTCTCGTACATGCGGCCGACCAGCACCTGTGCCTTGTCATTGCCGCTCTCTGCCAGGGGAGTAAGTGCATTCATGGCCTGCTTGTAGTGACCTATGTTGTAGTCGGTCCAGGCCTGCTTAAGAATTGCATCCTGCCTGGACATGTCCTGGGCCTGGCAAAAAACAGGGGCAGTCACGCCCTGAAAAAAAATGCCTGCAGCCAGAAGCGTGCTGGCAATAAAGACTGTAGGTTTCATAACAGCTCCTTGTGCTTCATTTTCCTAAATGCAGCCTTATAGTAGTACATACAGGGGAAAGTGCTGGCAGATCTTTCCTGTGCCATGCTGCAATCCCGTGCCGGGCATTGTGCAGTCAGCAGCCTCTGTCCGGCCCTGTTTTCCCCATTATTTTTATACAGCCGTTACAGTATTGGCAAGCATGCCGCCTGCTGCCCCTGCCATGCTTTTCAGGAGACAGATACTTTATGAGTGAATATGACGACCCGAAAAACGTCGTAGATGCTGAGATTATAAGCGATTCCTCTTCCAGGAATGAACGTTCCCGCAGTTACGGAAGCCAGGAGACGTATTACAGCTACAGCAGCTCAGACGGAAACAGGACGCATTATACCTATTTCAGCATGATGGGGCCCAGTGCGCCCGGGCATCAGCAGATGTCGCTGGCCTGCGGCATCACCTTAGGCCTTATCCTGTTCTGCTTTATCAAATGGACCTTCCTGGCCGCCCTGGGCTTTACTTTCTTCTATATTATCGGCTCCTGCCTGGGCATCTATTATAATTTCAGGACAGTACTGCAGGGCAGGGTGCCTAATCCCTGGATCACGCGCTTGTGCGTATGGGGAGCAAGCCTGCTGCTTGTTTCCTGGCTCGTCTGATGGATGCAGGGACCTGGCAGGTATACCTTCTCCTTTGTGCTGACAATACGCTGTACTGCGGTTCTACCACAGACCTTGTACGCCGCCTGCGCCAGCACAACGGCGAGCTTGCAGGCGGAGCCCGCTATACAAGGAGCAGAAGGCCTGTCCGGCTGGCTGCCAGCTGCAGCTGCCCCACAAGGGAGGACGCCCTGCGTCTTGAGGCATCCATAAAAAAACTGGACAGGAAGAAAAAAATTCCTGCCCTTCAGAAACTGTGCTCAACTGAAATTAAACAATGATAGAACTTTCAACAGCCCTCTCCTTTTTTGCCACGGCCCTGCTCTTAGGCTATGCTCCGGGACCTGACATAGTCTTTGTGCTCACCCAGTCGGCCCTGCATGGCGCAAAGGCAGGGCTTGCCACCATGTGCGGCCTTGTCACCGGCCTGTGCTTTCACACGGCCCTGGTTTCCTTTGGCGTGGCAGCCATTATCCAGGCATCGCCCATAGCCTTTACCCTTATTAAGACTGCAGGTGCCTGTTATCTGCTCTGGCTGGCCAGGCTGGCCTGGAAGGCCTCGGCCATGCAGAAGGCAGATTCCCACAAGCCAGAATTCATCGGATACCGCACCCTCTTCTGCCGCGGCATCATCATGAATATCAGCAATCCCAAGG